>JBOFIQ010000333.1:0-5245 GCA_051650245.1 Propionibacteriaceae bacterium
CCTATCGTCTGCTGACGACTGAAGGTGTCAAGGTCGTTGAAGCGGGCGGTCGCACATTTTTAGAGGTTGCCCCCGAGGCCCTCACGCTGCTCGCGGAGACCGCGCTGCATGATATTGCGTTCTACCTGCGCCCTGCTCATCTGGCTCAGCTTCGCAAGATCCTCGACGATCCCGAAGCCAGCAATAACGACAAGTTCGTTGCGCTTGATCTACTCAAGAATGTTGTCATTTCGGCTGGCGGGACGCTGCCGATGTGCCAAGACACTGGTACCGCCATCGTCAAAGGTGAGCGCGGCCAGCACATCCTCACCGAAGGCGTCGATGAGAAAGCCCTAGCGAAGGGCGTCTTCAACGCTTACACCCGGCTTAACCTGCGCTACTCGCAGAATGCCCCCATCACCATGTGGGAAGAGAAGAACACCGGCTGCAATCTCCCCGCCCAGATCGAGCTCTATGCCGACACTGAGCACGGACATGAGAATGAATACCACTTCTTGTTCATGGCCAAGGGCGGCGGTTCAGCGAATAAGTCGTACCTGTTCCAGGAAACGAAGGCCGTTCTCAACCCGGACTCGATGATGAAGTTCCTCGACGAGAAGATCCGCTCTTTGGGTACGGCAGCGTGCCCGCCCTACCACCTTGCGATCACCATCGGCGGAACCTCGGCAGAGTTCGCACTCAAGACTGCGAAGTACGCCTCCGCGAAGTACCTGGATGCGCTCCCGACGTCGGGCGACGAGACGGGTCACGGTTTCCGTGATCTAGAACTCGAAGAGAAGGTCCTGAAGATGACCCAGGACATGGGAATCGGCGCCCAGTTTGGTGGCAAGTACTTCTGCCATGACGTGCGCGTGGTGCGCCTTCCTCGTCATGGAGCGTCGCTGCCCATTGCTATTGCCGTATCGTGCTCTGCAGACCGTCAATGCAAGGGCAAGATCACCCCAGAGGGCGTGTTCATTGAGCAGCTAGAGTTCGATCCCGTGCAGTACCTGCCCGAGGTCACCGCTGAGGAACTTGGTGTCGGAAACCCGGTCAAGATTGATCTGTCGATGCCGATGGATGAGATCCGCGCTGAGCTGTCCAAGCATCCGATTAAGACGCTGCTTTCGCTCAATGGCACCATCGTGGTTGCCCGCGACATTGCCCATGCCAAGATCCGCGAGCGCTTAGCCAATGGTGAAGAGATGCCGCAGTATCTCAAGGATCACCCGGTCTACTACGCCGGTCCGGCTAAGACCCCCGAGGGGATGCCGTCAGGTTCCTTTGGGCCAACGACAGCTGGCCGCATGGATGCCTACGTCGATCTGTTCCAGTCACAGGGCGGTTCTATGGTCATGCTGGCCAAGGGCAACCGGTCTCAGCAGGTCACGGATGCCTGTGCGAAGCATGGTGGTTTCTACCTCGGTTCTATCGGTGGTCCGGCTGCTCGCTTGGCTCAGGACTGCATCAAGAAGGTCGAGGTGTTGGAGTACCCCGAACTCGGCATGGAAGCTGTGTGGAAGATCGAGGTCGTCGATTTCCCGGCATTCATCGTCGTTGATGACAAGGGCAATGATTTCTTTGCTTCGCTGAACAAGCCCGTTAGCGTGACGATTCCGGCACCGACGAAGTAACCCCACTTTATAGATCCGGATTGAACCTGATGTCAGGTTCAATCCGGATCTATCTTTTGTGACCTAGGCCTCACATGCTGAAACCAGAGCCTCCGTGGAACGATAACCCTTGTAGCGTGGTCGACATTCGTTGATAAAGGATGCGCATGTTCCTCCATATTGTGATTTTGTTGGTATGCGCCGTTGTCATTTACGTTGCGTGCGAGTGGTTTCTCAACGCAGTGGAGTGGCTCGGCGCATCTCTGAAAGTAGGCGCCATTGCAGTCGGGTCGATCCTGGCCGCTATTGGTACAGCTCTCCCGGAAAGCCTGATCACGATCATGGCTCTCGTTGTCGGTCGCGAAGGCGAAAAGGGCGAACTTGCCATGGGTGCGGCTTTAGGTGGCCCTCTTGTGGTGAGCACCGTGGCCTATAGCGTTGCTGGTTTCAGCCTCTGGTACTACGCCCGGCAGGCCCGCAAGAATGGCAAAGATTTCGGTGGACTTGAGGCTATTGATCGCCAAGATACCTGGGTTCTCTCCCATGATCAGCTCTGGTTCATCTTTATCTTCCTCAGTTCGATCGTTCTCGGACTGCTCCCAGCGTTCCCCGGCAAGCGTTGGTTTGGCTTGGTCTACTTCGCAATCTACGGCTACTACTTCTGGCGGGAGCTCAAAGCCGACGATGACACCGCTTCCGCTGAAGGCCTTGAACCGTTGCGTTTCGATAAGAACTCTGAGACTCCATCGAAACTGGCGATCTGGGGCCAGACCCTGGTGACGCTGGTAGCAATTTTTGCGGCATCGCACTTCTTCGTTGCGCAGCTTGACTACCTCGGACCCAAGTGGGGGATGCCCGCAATCGCTGCGGCCTTGCTACTGTCGCCCGTTGCCTCCGAGCTTCCTGAGACGCTCAACGCCTACATCTGGGCCCGCGATGACAAGGTCAAACTCGCACTTGCCAACGTCGCTGGTTCCATGATGATCCAGTCGACGATTCCTGCCGGTATCACCATGATCGTCGCTGGCTGGCAGTTCACTCCCCCGGCGTTATTTGCCGCTATCGCCACTATGGGATGTGCCTTGTGGGTTCATCTTTTGATGCGTTTCCATAAGCTCACCCCGCTACGGTTGGGCGCAACCTTGGTCTTCTACATCGGCTTTGCGATCGCGCTGGTTCTGTACTTGGTGTGATCTTCACTACATGATGGGGCGGCTCCGTTTTCCGGAGCCGCCCCATCATTGTGCTGTGGAGTTATGAGACGTCGGTGAATACCACTGCTCGTTCTTGGCAGACTCGTCCTGCCGGAATTGTCGGATCAGCGTCGATCAGTTTTGCTAATGCGTCAGCCTTCTCAGCGCCGGTGACGAGCCAGACCAGTGCACGGGCTGTATTGAGGACGGGATAGGTCAAGGTCATCCTGCGTCGTCCTTGATACTGGCCAGTTGTTGCCACTGGTTCGCAGACGTCGAGAACAGGGTCGCCAGGTAACAATGAGGCCGTGTGCCCGTCGGCGCCTAGCCCAAGATGGATTAGATCAAAGGCGCTGGGTAGCCCCGCCGCGTAGCGTGCGCATGCCTGAGCGTCAGTAATACCACCCAGGATCAGCTCGACGGGCATCGGCTGCGTGGCTACCGGGACGGCCCCCAAGCAGGACACCATGTGCTGCCAGTTGCGATCTGTTGAGTCCATCTCGACGATGCGCTCATCAACCTGGAATAAGGCCGTATTTGCCCAGGTAGCACCCGTCATCTGGTCCGCGAGTGCGCTGATCATGGCCCACGGCGCCCGTCCTCCCGAAAGCGCCATAGTGAAGCGGCGTTGATCGTCGAAGGCCTGCTGTGCCGCTAATGCGACGTAGTCGGCAGCCGCTTGTGCTGCTTGTCCTGCCGACTCGAACTGGCGAATCTCCATCCGCTTAGGACTTCTTCTCCGCATGTCCACCGAATTGGGCACGCATCGCAGAAAGTACCTTGCCGGTGTATTGACCAAGCTGGCGGGACTCAAAACGCTGGGTCAGCGCAGCGTTGAGGACCGGAGCGGGTACGCCCTCCTCAATACCAGCGATGACGGTCCAGCGGCCCTCGCCAGAGTCGGAAACGCGGCCTTCAAAGGCATCCAGCGTCGGGTCTTGGGCGAGTGCATCAGCAGTTAAGTCCACGAGCCACGAGCTCACGACAGAGCCGCGACGCCATAGTTCGGTTACTTCTGCGACATCGATGTTGTATTGATAGGCCTCGGGATTGCGAAGCGGAGTGGTTTCGGCGTCGTGTTGTTGTGTCTCTAGACCGACATTGGCGTGCTTGATGATGGAGAGGCCTTCAGCGATAGCGGCCATCATGCCGTATTCGATACCGTTGTGCACCATCTTGACGAAGTGCCCTGCGCCTGAAGGGCCACAGTGGAGGTAGCCCTGCTCAGCGGTGGTTTCATGGGTCCGCGATGGGGTCTTATCAATATCTCCGAGGCCGGGAGCCAGCGTGCGGAAGATCGGGTCAAGTCGGGTCACTGCGTCAGTGTCTCCACCGATCATGAGGCAGTAACCGCGCTCTAGCCCAGCGACTCCGCCTGACGTACCCACATCGAGGTAGCGCAGGCCCAGCGGGGCAAGTTTGGCGGCTCGGGCGATGTCGTCACGGTAGTAGGAGTTTCCGCCATCGATGACGCAGTCATTGGTGCTGAGAAGTGGGCACAGATCGTCGAGAGTAGCGTCGACGAAGGCTGCTGGCACCATGATCCAGATATTGCGTGGACCATCGAGCTTTGCCACAAAATCTGTCAATGATTCTGCTCCGGTAGCGCCCTGGGCTACGAGTGCCGAAACAGAAGCGGGATTGACGTCGTAGCCGACAATCTCGTGGCCGCCTTGCATGAGGCGACGTGCCATGTTGGCGCCCATGCGCCCCAGTCCAATAATTCCCAGCTGCATGCTTCGACGGTAACCGGTTTTCGCACCGTACTTGCCGCTTTTCATAAGTTAAGACTCTCAACCAGCAACAACCCCGACGAAAATCCAGGAAGGATCATCGTCGGGGTTGCGACTTTCAGCGTTAGGGCTGCCAGTACGTTGGCGGCTGCTGACCAGGTTGCGTCGGATTTGGCTGTTGCATGGGCTGGAAGGGCTGGACCTGCGGCATCTGGCCCTGGCCCTGCTGCGGCATCTGTGACTGAGGCTGCTGCATGGGCTGGCCCTGCACATTGTAAGAACCGTACTGCTGCATTCCTGGCTGGCCCATCTGTGGCGCGTATCCGCCTTGCTGCATAGCCATCTTGCGCTGGTATGCCTCCCACTTTTCTTGCGGGCTCTTGATGAGTACTGGCATCACTGCCACTACCGCAATAGCAAGAAGACAGATGAAATACAGCCATGGGCCTATACCGAGCTTGAAGTACTCATCTATTTCAGGGATGCCGATTTTCAAAGATCCAGTTATCTCTTCTAATTGCTTTGGAATATCGAGGATCTTTGAGCGATAACTAATCGCAGAAATCAATGACCACAGACCGAAAACTGCTGTAAGGATTCCTGCCCCAGCGACGACCCAGCGAAGCTGGCGCATCGATGTTGACGACGCTAATGCATGTGCTGCAAGTAGCACTGCCAATGTAATCGCAAGTAGGGTCAAGGCCACTGACAGGCTACTTCCGATACT
>JBOFIQ010000334.1:0-1565 GCA_051650245.1 Propionibacteriaceae bacterium
CGCATTCTGTGCGCTCACCGTAATGGGGCCTATGGCGCACAAGCCTGGTCACGCACGGTCGATCACTGGCTACGCGCTGCTATTCCAGGACTTGGGGATGAAGGTGAATGGTGGATCGGACGTCCGGTGCTTTTCACCAAGAACATTCCTGACCTTGATCTTGCAAATGGTGATACTGGCATCGTCGTGGCAACTGATAGCGGCCCACAAGTTGCATGTGCCCGCGGGCAGGGGCTCCAGTTCTATCAGCCAGGACAGCTTGACGCGGTACACACCCTTTTTGCAATGACGATCCATAAATCTCAAGGATCACAGTTCGATGATGTTTCCGTCATCCTTCCTGGGACGCAATCCCCGCTCCTGACCAGGGAACTCGTCTACACCGCCGTTACACGAGCCGCACAACGCCTCTGGCTTTATGGTGAAGAAGATGCGCTCCGTACTGCTATTGCTACGCCTGCACTTCGAGCCTCAGGGTTGCAAGACCGGTTACTGCGAACTCACCAGCGTGACGCTTAGCCTTGCTCTAACCATGTGGTGATGAGCTGAGACGACACAGATCCAGGGCCAGCAAGTGTCATCTTTGCTTCTGCGATATTACGACGAACTTCCTCGCGGGTAAAGAACTGAGCCTGCTCGATCTCAATGCCGTCTACAGTGATCTCAGTGGTTACTGCTGTAGCTCGGTACGCAAACATCAGCGAGCGAGGAAATGGCCAAGGCTGGCTTGCCACATAGGTCACATCCTTGACCGCGATTCCCACTTCTTCGCTTACCTCGCGATGTACTGTCTGTTCCACAGATTCTCCGGCTTCCACAAAACCAGCGAGCACCGAAAATCTCCCGGGGGCCCACGACCGCTGATGAGCCAAGAGCAAGCGATCATCGCTATCGGTCACTGCCACGATCATGGCGCGGAAATATCTCTCGTTGATCGACTGAGCAGTACCTCGAAAAACCACCATGCGCAATAGTGGTCCGGTTACCGCACTGCTCACAGTAGGTAGAACGTCGTTGCCATTGCAGCACTGCAACTGCTTCGACCACGAGAGCTACCTGGTGGTCTGGGAGCGCAGCCATTGCCTCCCGTAACGCTACTGCGGATGTCCCACCATCGACGACCGCAAAATACGCTGACCCCGCAACTGTGCCCAAGAAAAGTTGATGCTGCTGATCGTAATCGCCACATGTACGCCTCAGTACTAAGGTTTTTTCTGGCGTCACGCAAGGATTAAGCCGCTCATCTAGCGTGATGAGTTGGGCATGAGGGCTCTGCCACTGCATGGCGAGCCATGCTTTATCGTGGCGCTGATGTCCGCACCGATCGACAAGCCCTGCCTCGTCCCAGATCCTCATGCTGACAGGCTATCGAGAACCTCTGCGAGCGCTGTGCGGTCTGGGAGATCTGATACAACAACGAGATGATCTGTTCGGACGTAGTAGAACGCTGCGTCAACCTGGCAAGGTGAGATAGCAAAGATGTCGGCGATAGCCGCAGTGTAGATCGCCAGTTGCAATGGATCAGCGCTCTCCTGATGCGATGTTTTCCAGTCCACCACGAGAAT
>JBOFIQ010000335.1:0-6433 GCA_051650245.1 Propionibacteriaceae bacterium
GCTCGCTCATCATGCCCACCTATGACAGCTATGTTCTCGTTGCAGATGAGGCTGCGTTTCCTGCGCTGTCGCGCTGGTGTGAAGAAGCGCCTAAGGCAAGTCGGTTGCGAATATTTGTGGTAGCCGATGCAGCATTTGCCCAGGCTCTGCCGCCGCGAGAGAACATCGAGATGATGATGGGCACGGCGGAATCAGTGCTGGAAGCGTTGGCAACCACGCCGCCCACGGTGGCGGAATACCTCTGGGCTGCGGGGGAGATCTCTCTCGTGCGTGCGGTTCGGGGTATTGCGCAGGAGGCAGGTATTCCTGCCGATCAGCAACATCTCAATGGTTATTGGCGAGCTGGACAAGAAAACTATGACCATCACCAGCCTTTGGACGCCGAGTAACGTGCGCTAACCACGCGAGTTCTCTATCACCGTTTCCGGGCGCAGACGAAGGTGGTGCCCCTTGTCGCTTGTTCTTTTCAATAGGACGAGATCGAATAGTCCGCTAGCGCGGATTTCTGCTTCACGTTGCTCCTGGGGTAAGTGATAGATGGGGTGGCGCGCCGTGATCTCTTCAACGAGGCAGTCACCGTCAAAAGTACGCAGCATATTGCGCAAAACACCAGATCCTGGCGTTTCCACATCTCCAGCAGTCCAACGCTCGTAACGAATGCCATCCTTGGTGGTGTCCGTCACGAGCCGTAGCGGTGTTGGTGTGAGTGCATTTGGTCCGTTTCCCGACTCGGTAATGATGAGACCACCAGAAGGTAGATGATAAGAAAGCTGGCGCCAGAGCGCTTCGCGTTCAGCGGGGGAGAGGAAGTAGAGCACGCCAAATATGGCAACCCCGCCTAAACACTCAGGTAACTCGATCCTCAACGCCTGCCGAGGCCAGTTCTGAGCGTAGAAATCTTTGATATTCCATATCAGGCTCGACGGCAAGAATCTGAGTAGATGGAAAAGCTTGTGCCATCGCGACTGTCGTGACACCAAGCCCGGGTCCAATTTCGAGAAGGGGAAGTTCTGGATTGAAGCCGACACTGGGCCAGTCGACTGGTCGCGGTCGAGAATGTGGATAGAGCAATACTTCGAATGTTGGCCAGCCCATGCTGGGAGCCTAGCGCAGCAGAGCGGATGGCGATTCACGGGTAACGTCATGTAGCCACTGTTGATCTCGATAGCATGGGATCACACTCAAGTAAGGGGTTGGCGTGGAGCAAAAAGCATCAGATCAGTGGCTATGGAAGCCATCGAAAATATTGCTGGGCAAGTACCAAACGCGCCACCGCTACATCGTTGAGCTTGCCGTGGAACCGGTAACCGCCTTGACGAAAGCCTGGCAGGAATTAGAGCGCGAACGCAGAGCAGAAGACGGAACGATTCATGCGGGCGGAGTTAGTCTGCATTTCCATAAGCCAGGGCATATCGAAGTTTCTAGCAGTGGTGAAGACGGCGTGGAATCGCTGTCCTGGGGCATCAATGTTTTGCTAGCAAAAGCCCTAGCAACAGTTGATCCACAGGCGCAGGTGAAACTTGTCGAGGAACATCTAGAGTTGCGTCACCGCTGATTGCAGGTCTAGCGCGCCGTAAGCCTGGGTAGTGTGCCGAGTACCTCACCTCGTAGACTTGCTCCTCATGACACGCACCACCGACCCCCGTGAGGTCCTCGCCACGCAGTCCATGAAGCCGATGCAATGGCTGATTGTGGCAATGATGGTTCTCCTCACAGCTCTTGATGGCTTCAATGTCCAATCAATCTCCTTCGCTGCGCCTGGAATCTCGCGCTCATGGGGAATTGAGAAAGCCGCGCTAGGCGTGGTGCTATCCAGTGAATTGGCCGGTATGGCTATTGGCTCGTTGATGATCGGAAGGATTGCAGACCGCTTCGGCCGTCGCCCGGTCATCCTGGGCGGGCTCGTCATCATGGGGCTAGGCATGGGGCTCTGTTCTAGCGCAGGCAGTGTTGGAATGCTCACTGCATGGCGAGTGCTCACCGGCGTCGGTGTTGGCGGCATGCTCGCTGTAGGGAACGCGACTGTGGCGGAGTTCTGCCATGCCAGCAAGCGTCCGTTGGGTTCGGCTCTGATGGCTGGTGGATTCCCACTAGGGGCTGTCTTGGGTGGACTTATCTCGACATCGCTCTTGGCCGGTGGCAGCGACTGGCACAGCGTTTTTCTTGTCGGTTGTATCGGTAGCATCCTCATGATTCCGGTGGCCTTCTGGCTGATTCCAGAATCACCAAGCTACGTCGTGGGTAAAGGCGGTCCACAAGCACTAGGTCGAGTAAACAAGATTCTGGCGCGTTTGGGACAGCCGCAAGTGGAAGCGCTCGCAGGCGAGAGTGCAGAAAAGGTGACGTTGAAAAGCGTTGCTACGCCAGCGTTGCTGCTCTCGACGGCACTACTGACTGCGACCTATTTCTTCCATTCTGTGACCTTCTATTTCTTCGTCAAGTGGATCCCGAAGTTCGTGGTGGGCTTTGGCCTTGCCACGACGCAGGCAAGCAAGGTGCTGGTGTGGTGCAATGTCGGCGGCGTTCTCGGTTCTATCGCATTAAGCTTGCTGACACTGAAACTACGCCCAATCCGTCTCGTTATTTCGATGTTGCTGGCCTCGGTTGTGGGGGTGTCCATGCTTGCGTTTATTAGCTCTGGACCACACACCTTGTTGTTCTTGACGCTTTTGGCTTTCATCGTGGGCTTCGTGATGAATGCAGCGATCGTCGGCAGCTATGGCCTGATGGCGCTGACGTTCCCGACGGCGGTTCGTGCGAGTGGCACGGGCCTGGTGATCGGCATTGGCCGTATCGGCTCAGTGATCGGTCCGATCTTGGCCGGTGTCTTGCTGCAGTCTGGCTTGGGCTTGGGTGGTGTTGCTTTGCTCATGGCGCTGGGATCGTTGGTGGGGGCACTTGCGGCGGTCCTGCTCGCCCGTCGAATCTAGATTCGGGGTTGCTTAGGAGCAAGTTCGTTCACTGTCTGGATGGCAATTCGCACAACGGACTGTTGGATTTTCTCAGAATTGAAACGGTGGCATCCCTTAGAAGCAATGATTCTACTATCAATCTATTGTGGAGTGAGGCACGACGTCCTTTTCTTGGAAACTCATAGAAAAGCGGTATTTCACAAAATGTGGATACATAGATAATCAAAGTATATGCGCAGGCTTTACGTATTTCGCTTGCATATTTCTGAATCTAACTTACAAAACTTGAATTTCTCCTGAGTGTTTTTGGGATCCATTTGGCTGCAATATGTACAAGTATTGGAGGACCGAGCTGGCGGGGGCTGGCTCGGGCTTACCACCTCTAGGAGGAATACATGGCACGCAAGCCCATGGTTGCTCTGCTCGCCGCGAGTGCTCTCGCGCTGAGCTTGGCAAGTACCATTCCGGCCAATGCGACTGATACGACAGAGCCGGCCAAGCCGGTCTCTGCTGTCACTAGCGACACGGCCCGTTTTATTGTGAACTACGCCGAAGGTTTTGGCGTTGGTTCAGAAAACCGTTCGGCGGCACAAAGCCAGGTCGTTGATATCGTCAACAATTTTGGCCGTTCGGTCGCCGAAGCGCGCACGTTGGGTACGGGATCGCAGGTTGTCGTTCTGAACAAGGAACTCACCCCTGCTGAAGCAGAGTCATTTATGGCTAAGCTACAAACTCGTCCCGGCATTGAATCGGTCGAGGTTGATGTAAAGATTCAGCGTGCATCGACTCCAACGGATCCAGATTACCGGCGTCAGTGGGATCTAAAAGGTGCTCCGGGAGGTCTGAACTGGGAGCCAATCCACGATCGTTACAATGGCAATGGTGTTGTGGTTGCCGTTGTTGATACGGGCATTACGCGTCACCCTGACTTGGAAGGGCAGATTCTTCCTGGATACGATATGATATCCGATGCTTCAGTAGCACGTGACGGTACTGGTCGCGATGCCGATGCTACTGACGAGGGCGACTGGGTCGAAGCTGATGACAAAGATTGCAACGATCGGCGCAAGTTCGAATCTTCATCATGGCACGGCTCGCATGTTGCTGGAACTATCGTAGCGAAGGCAAACAATGGCATTGGCATTACAGGTGTCGCGCCTGGATCGAAGGTCGTGCCGGTGCGAGTCCTAGGCCGTTGTGGCGGTTTTACGTCGGATATCGTTGACGGCATGATGTGGGCCGCTGGTTTACATATCGATAATATTCCAGATAATCCGAACCCGGCAAAAGTGATCAATGCTTCTCTCGGTGGCGGTGGTGCTTGTAGCTCAACGCAGCAACGAGCGATCAACATGATCATGGAGCATGGTACAACTTTGGTCTTTGCTGCTGGCAATAGCAACAAGGATGCTACCGGGTTTAACCCTGCTAGCTGCAGCGGCAATATCACCGTTGCATCGAACGGCCCGTCCGGAGCAATGGCCTACTATAGCAACTATGGCTCGCGTATTGATGTCATGGCTCCTGGCGGCGATGTAACAAATGGACAGGAAGATGGTATCTATTCCACAGTGAATATGGGGACGCGCCAGAAAACATCGCCTGGTTACACCTATATGCAGGGTACGTCAATGGCGTCTCCGCACGTCGCCGGTGTTGTTGCGTTGATGTATCAGGCTAATCCCAATATTACGCCAAACCAGGTCAAGCAGATTCTTAAGCAGACCTCACGTAAGGTGAGTTGCCCCAAGGGCTGTGGCGCTGGACAGGTCGATACTTCCGCTGCTGTTAATGCTTCTGGAGGGTCGGTGAACCCTGGTCCAACTCCGAAGCCTACGGTAACTCCAACTGCTCCGAAGCCCACGGTAACTCCAACTGCTCCGAAGCCCACGGATCCATCGTCTTCAGTTCTACTCAATGGCGGGTTCGAGGAAGGTACTAAGGGTTGGGCTGGCAACACCAGCACGATCACTACTGATACCAAGTGGCCGGCTCGTTCTGGTGCAGCTTATGCTCGTCTCAACGGGCGAGGTGCGCCGAACGTGAACTACATCGGACAGCGTGTGACCATTCCAAAAGATGGCCAGATTCAGTTCTACCTCAATGTCAAGACCGATGAGATCAGTGCAGCTCCAAATGATACGCTCAAGGTTCAGGTATTCTCCACCTCAGGACGTTACCTAGGTACGGCTGGACAGTGGTCGAATGCTCATAAGTCCTATGGCTATGCGCTTCGTGTTGCTGACCTATCGCAGTACGCCGGCCAGCAAGTGGAGATTCGCTTCGTCGGTGAAGAAGACGGTAGCAAAGCAACCACATTCCTGATTGACGATGTCAAGCTGAGTGGGCTGTCTTAGTAGGTAATAGAGGATCATTCATCCTAGGCGGGGCTTCGAGTTATCGAGGCCCCGCCGTCCACGCTGGTGTAGCTTGCCTGGCGCAGTTCAGAGTAAGCTACACAGTTCAATAACAAGATCGGGGATCGTAATGGCAAAACTGTCGTTTGCCGAGACGCTCTCGGCAGCCATTGGCAATCAACCGCTCACACTTGAGCGGATTAGCGCTAAATTACGCCAGGTGGGCACCCCCACATCTGTGACCACATTGTCGAGTTGGAAAACTGGCAGAAGCCAACCAACTCGTCAGCGCTCGCTGGCAAGTTTGCGTGAGCTGGATAGCATTTTGGGGCTAGAACCTGGCACCCTTCAGGAAGCCGCCGAAGAAGACCCGCTGTGGAATCTTGACGCTGTTGTGCCATCGTGGACTACTGCTCAAGAACTTGCCGAACAGATGCAGATTGATCTCAATCGCACATGGCGCAAAGTCCATATGCAGGATCGGGTTGTCATCGATGAAGAGGGCAAGGCTGCCAAACACATCGTGTCGGCAGTTCTTCGCGCTGAACTTGATGAGGCACAAATCTGGCCATTCTTCATTTCACAAGAAACGACGGTGCCTGGCTCGTGTGCAAGTGTGATGCCTCGGATTGGTCTGGAACTTATCGAGGTGAAGAGCGCTCCCGAGGAACATCTCACCGTGGGAGCTTTCGCATTACCGCAGCCGCTACTACGAGGCGCATCAGCCAATGTGGCATTTGAGATTACGTGGGGACCGCAGTCTGAGCGCTCTCTTAATATGCAACGGGCTGTCCCTGACGACATCACGTCACTTGTCATCGAGGTGGAGTTCACCGGCGTTATGCCGAAGACGTTGCGTCGCACTAAACGTGATAATCCCGACGACGAGCCATGCTATTTCGACGATGTTGTGGTCTCGGATCGGATCGCTTCGATTGCATTGGTGGAGCCAGGAGCCGGTAATCATGGCATAGCGTGGGACTGGTAAGTACGCCAGTTCTGGCAGTTTTTACTTCATCTGAGCGATCTAACGTACGCACAGGGTCTGCACATCTTTGCTGTCCACTCTTGAATTAGCGGCAGATAGCCTGCCGGAACAAGAGAGGACTACCAACCATGAAGAAGCAAACCCTCGCGGTATGACGATGTTCAACGTTTCTGCTG
>JBOFIQ010000336.1:0-1990 GCA_051650245.1 Propionibacteriaceae bacterium
ACCGGGGCGTCCGACGATCCCATCGCCTCATGCCACGATGACGCCGCAGCCAGCATTAATCGATAGTGCCCAGCCTGACCGGCAAACGGACTTACCACTGGCAGATCGCACCCTTGACGGAATGACGACGCCACCAGCCGGATCACCGGGTTTGGCGAAGTATTACGCCCAGAGTCTTGAATGGGCATCATGCCCAGAGGGAGAGTGCGCCAGCGTTATTGCGCCGATGGATTACGCGACTCCTGAGGGTCGCGCTATCACGTTGAAAGTATCGCGGCGTCGAGCCGAGCAGTCTCCAGCACGTGGTGCGGTGTTCTTCAATCCTGGCGGTCCTGGTTACTCCGGCTTGGCGACGCCAGGAAGCCAGCATTGGGTGGGCTTGGAGCGCTATGACCTGATCGGCTTTGATGTTCGTGGCACTGGCGGATCGACCCCGCTGAGCTGTCGGGGAAATGATGAGGACCTCCTGGTCAAGTCTTTAGTGACGTTGGATCGGTCGCCAGATACACCTGAGGAGCTGGAGCAGCTTGAGTCTGGGTGGCGCGAACTCGCACGTCACTGTGCTGAATATGCCGGGCAGTATTTGCGCTACGTTGGCACGACGCAAACAGCCGAAGACCTCGAACTACTGCGTCAGCTTTTGCAGCAAGAACAGCTCAATTTCATTGGCTTTTCCTACGGTAGTCACCTTGGCGCGGCCTATGCCCATGCCCATCCAGACCATGTGGGTCGGATGGTGCTCGATGGTGCGGTCACTGTCACCAGCGATACGCAGTTAGCAGAGGCCATCGGCTTTGATCGAGCACTGCAGAACTGGGCAGTGGCAGCGGCTAAGGATGGACGGCTCGGGCACAGTGCGCCAGAGGTACTGGAGTGGTTAACGACATTCACAGATGAGTTGGATCGCCAACCTATTGCGGTGGCTGGACGGGAATTCAATCAGTCAGATTTTATCGGGCTATTGAGCCGGAATCTCTATGGCACGATGGCAGGATTTACGACATTGACTGCTCTGGTTGTTGCTGCTCGGGATCATGATGTCACGACGTTGGAGAAGGAACTCAAACACGTACGTAGTGACGGTTATTTCACTGCCGGTTACTACAGCTACTACGCCATCACCTGTGCTGATAAACCTGATCCGGGGGCAGCAGAGGTCGTGACTCGCTGGCATGAGGTGGCACGGGTCGCTCCATATTTTGGGCGCTTCTTTGGCCCGCAGTTGCGTTGCGTCTATTGGCCGGTAGCGGCGCATCCGGTGGCGCTCACGGCAGCCGATGCGGCGACGACGATCCTGGTGATATCGACCACTGGTGACCCGGCTACCCCTTATGAGCAAGGGCAGTGGCTTGCTGATTCTTTGGGTAAAGCCGTCGTCTTGAGCGTCGATAGTGCTGGACATACTTCGTATGGGTTCGGTAATCAGTGCGTGGATACTGCTGTGGCACGGTATTTTCGAGAGGGCGAACTGCCCTCTGCCGGAATGGTGTGCTGAGCGTTCTGGAACGTCGTGGTAATGCTAGGTCGGTGAGGCTTGCCATTGTCACCCAGTCTCTACCTATGTAGAGTTAGGATATGGGTGTTCCACTTCGTCGTACTCCAGCGCTACTCGACGTCTGCGCAATCTTGCAGGCAACGCCAGAGCCTGTCTGGGGTTTGAAAATCGTACGAGAATCGGGGCGGCCCACGGGCACGGTTTATCCGCTCTTGGAACGGTTGGAGCGGGCTGGTTACGTTGAATCGCGCTGGGATGATAGCCCCACTCCGGGGCCACGGCGCAGGATGTTTGTTCTGACATCAGCCGGAGAGAGCTTTGTGGCGCAGTCCTTAAGAGATCGAACCAGACGCCCGCAACGAGTGGGACAGGTCGTAGCCGTATGAGCGGGATCTTCTCCCTGATAGTTCCTCGTGAGGACCGGGGACGTTTCGAGGAAGAGTGGCAGGCAAACCTGAGCTATGCCGCAGAACTAGGTCTGTCGCAAGCAGAGGT
>JBOFIQ010000337.1:0-1449 GCA_051650245.1 Propionibacteriaceae bacterium
GGACCGGATTGGCCAATATCCGACAGCGCGCGAGCACGTGGGGCGAGTTCTCGATTACGACTGGGCCATCAGGAACAATTGTCACGCTGCGAAGGAGAACACCATGATCACGGTCGTTGTCGCTGACGATCAAGCACTGATTCGTACAGCATTGGCGTCAATGTTGAGCTTAGAAGATGACCTTGAGGTGGTGGGGCAGGCGGGGACTACCGCAGCGGTGGTAGCACTTGCGGGATCGCTCGCACCTGATGTCATCGTCATGGACGTTCAGATGCCTCATGACGGTGGCCCTGAGGATGGGATTGCCGCGACGGCTGCGATCATGGCTGCTTCGCCACACACGCGGGTCATCATCGTGACGACATTTGGTCGCCCAGGTTACCTACGACGTGCAATGGAGGCTGGCGCGGTCGGATTTATCGTCAAAGACGCTCCCGCCGATCGACTTATCGATGGGATACGTCGAGTGGCGCAGGGTTTGCGAGTCGTAGATCCAGAACTGGCGGTGGCAAGCCTGTCCATTGGCCCTAGCCCGCTTAGCGTGAAGGAGGCGGAGGTGTTGCGGGCTTGCGAAGCGGGGGTATCGACGGCAGCGGTTGCAGCTATGCTCTATCTCTCCGAGGGGACCGTGAGGAACTATCTTTCAGTAGCTATCGGTAAGGTCGGAGCCGCGAATCGAGCCGAGGCTATTCGGGTCGCTTCAGATAATGGTTGGCTGTAGCAACAAATACTACTATCGAAATAGTCTGATAGTTCTACCCCCTGGTGCGGGTGATGGACTACTTCCATCGTATGGTGATCCCATGACTTCAAGGTTTTTGATAGCTGGCTCTACGCGGCTCTCCTCGCACATCATGCGGTGCGTTGTTGTTGGCGCATTGGCATCTACGACGCTCATTTTTGCGGGTTGTGAGGATGGCAAGAAAAAGGAAGCGGTCCCCTTCGCTGGTCTAGCGACAACGGCAAGCGCTGAGGCATCGAAGTCGGCGGAAGCAGCCAAGTCATCGAAGTCGGCGGAAGTGTCGAAGTCGGTCGAGGCGGCTAAGGCTGCTAAGGCCGCGGAAGCAGCTAAGGCCGCGGAAGCAGCTAAGGCCGCAGAAGCAGCTAAGGCCGCAGAAGCAGCCAAGGCCGCAGAAGCAGCCAAGGCCGCAGAAGCAGCCAAGGCCGCAGAAGCAGCCAAGGCCGCAGAAGCAGCCAAGGCCGCAGAAGCGCCAGCGTTAAAACGTTTCAGGAATTGTGAAGAGATGAATGCGGTATATCCACATGGGGTTGGGCGCGCTGGTGCGGTCGACTTGCGTGGAAGCTCAGATAAGAAAGGGCCGGTGCGGAGCTTTGTCGTCGATGACGCGTTATACGCAGCCCAATCAGGATCTCTTGATCGTGACGGCGACGGGATCGCCTGCGAAAAGCACTAGCACCGTAGAGCCCCATTAACGCACGAGTTGCGCG
>JBOFIQ010000338.1:0-1860 GCA_051650245.1 Propionibacteriaceae bacterium
GTCGGTTACCTTGCAGGAAGGCGACGTTGGATCAGTGGCCATAATCATGGCTACCTCACCGCTGCTGGAACCGCCAGAAACTGTTGTGGTAGAGGTAAAGGTGGTTGCGTCATTAGCAAGAGGAATAGCGACCTTACTAATCATGACGACGCTGACGACGATGAAGACTACCGCGAGGACCAATATTCCTAGGCCAATGAAGAAGGTGATCATGCCACCTTTGCCGCCACGCTTGGTGGGGGCTGGCGATTGGAATGTGGGCTGACCGTAGCCAGGTTGCTGCCCCGGATAAGGAATCTGGCCCTGGGCGCTTTGGTACGGGTTCGCCTGGTAGGGGCTCTGCTCATACGGGCTGGCCTGGTAGGGGCTCTGCGGCTGAGGATTCTGCTGGTAGGGGCTCTGCTGGTACGGCGACTGGTTCGGGTCGCTGGGGTTCTGCGGCTGAGTCATACCCTCACTTTAGGCAACGCAGGAGCAAGTTGGCACGAGATTATGCCTGTACCAGGTAAAGAAATAGCCTTTCGTCGATACTGCGGGAGCTAAAACAGCGCAATATCGCCGTGGCTGGTGATCAAGTCACCGTAATGGTGGTGCCAAAACTGAGTTCAGCGGTCAACTGCTCAGGATGAGGAGTAGTGCTAGGTACACTCTTGGGACCAGTGGCTTTGAGTGCCAGCGTGAGAGGGACCGTTCCAGGTGTTAAGGGCACTTGGACAGTAGTTCGCATCACGATACCGCTATTGGTGAGTTGCACATCGTGGCTACGGGCTGCGACACTTGCCGCAGCAGACAAAGCCGGGGCCACGCTCTGCACGCGATAGTAATCATCGGATTGAACGCCGGTGTACTGGAATTGGGTAACAGCAACAGCGGAATCAATGGTGATCCACATCGAACCATCAGGTGCCCAACCTAAGACGGAATCCCAAGCGCTCAGCGAAGTTCTCATGGGGTTGAGTGAGCCATTGACGTAGGGACCGACTGCGCTCGGGGAACCTGAACTAAACGGCGTCGGTCCAGCAACCACAGCAGTTCGTTGATTTTCATACAAGAGCGCTGCGCCACCAGGGTTGCGTGTTCCATCGGCAACATCGAGCGTCTGCGTCAAGCCATCAAAAGTGACAGCGATCTGGACCTTCTTGGCTGTCGCGGGGAGAGCCACTCCGACTTCTTGAGGAGTCGTCGCATTCTCGATAGGGAACTGCTTACCATCGGCAAGGACCGATAAGACTACCGGTTTTACCGGAGCATCCCCGATTGCTGTGGGGAAGGTTTGCAGGGTAAGGAAGGTGGAGTTATTCGGGGCTGTACGACGGTTAGCGATAGTGCCAAAACGCTCGTGGCGTCCAGCGGTGAAGGCAAACTCCCAGCCAGGTATGCGGATGACATTGGACAGTGCGGTCTGCTCATGCAATGTGCCTTCAGCAACGGTGACGACGTCACCAACGTCAGCCATGGGCGAATCTGGCTCAGCAATATCGATATCGAACTGGGGCACCTTGCCATCGGGACGTGCACCTCGGCTGTCGGGTAGCGGTTTGCCGGGGCTGAAAGCGCCTTGTCCTGTGATCGATAGTGACTTTGCAAGGGGGTCGTATTGCATCGTCGCGACATCCCATAACGTGGTTTCGCTTGCTAGCGGTCGGTAAGGGCCACAGATAACTTGAGGTGCAATGATCTGATGCTCGCGCCAGATATGCGACTCAGACTGAGTCTGATAGAAACATCTCGATTCTTTACCAACGGCAAGATCGATGGGAATAGCGCTCAATCTCCAGCGCCAGTTTTGCTCGATAGCGCGAAGATCCTCGCCAGGGTGGGCTACCTGGTGATCTGAGGCAGAGAAATCCCAGGCAGGTG
>JBOFIQ010000339.1:0-2114 GCA_051650245.1 Propionibacteriaceae bacterium
TACCCACCATAGGAACCGTTCACGTTGCTGGACAGTGCACGGGAACGATGTCGCTCAAACAACGTGCCGCACTACGACGTCGTTCCATTGGCTATGTCTTTCAGGATTACAACTTGTTACCTCAACTCACCGTGGCACAAAATATCGCTTTCCCGCTAGAGCTTGACGGCATATCCGCAGCCACAGTACGTAACGCCGTCGCTGGCGTCATGGAGCGCGTCGGTATTGCCGAGCTTGACCAGCGCCTCCCCTCACAACTATCCGGCGGGCAAGCCCAACGCGCTGCAATCGCTCGCGCTCTCATCGGTGAACGGTCGCTACTCCTTGCCGATGAGCCGACCGGCGCACTCGATGCACAGACCGGAATGTCAGTTATCGACTTGCTTGCCGAAAGTGTCGAGCAAGGGGCAACCGTGCTCATGGTCACACACCAACCGACCTACGCAGCCTATGCTGACCGCACGATCTTCCTACGCGATGGGCGAATCATCGACACGGTTGGCAGCGACGATCTCGACCAGCTCCTCACCACCCCCGAGACACGCTCATGAAAGCGCTCCTACGATTGGCATGGAAAGACATTGCCCAGCGTCGACTCCGTTCAGCGCTGACTCTACTGCTCTTATTACTTCCTTCTTTTACTTTTGTGGCGATCGTCAGTATGACCACCACCCCACCACCGAAGATACAAACTGCGCTCGCAAGTCTGCCCACTGGTGTTCAAGCACGGATCACTGCTACTGCCGTCAGCGACGGCGGTCAACCATTCCAGCAAACCGTGACTGGACTACCCCAGTGGATGGATAACCCCGAACAAATCCCGACAAGCCAAAGCGATATTGCCGCAGTACTCCCCGCTGATACCCGATTACTGCCCTACTGGACCTTCCCCAAGATCATCGTTGCTGCCAGCCCCCATGCCGAACCTGGCACAACTGTCGGTAAGCACAATCTTGAGCCTGCACTGGCTAAAGCAGGCATCACCTCCATGTCGCCGGCTACCTATGCCGAAGCCGATGCCGAATCGCTTCCGTTACTCACGCCAGCACTGACGAGCGGAGTACTACCTAGTTCTACTGCTGAAGCAGTTATCAGTGCTGACCTCAGTGCAAAAGCCGGGCTTACAGTGGGAAGTACCGTAGTCGTTATCGCTCCACCATCAACCGGATGGATGAGCGATTCTGGCTTTATCAATCGGGTAGCCGAAGGTCAGCAACGCCATCTGCGCGTTAGCGGAATTATGGAGGGAAATGACTCGACGATCTGGAGTCGTCCTGGCTGGCTCTCAGAAGCTATCAGCGCAAAACCTGCAGGTGTTGACAGAACTTTCCTTGCACTTGGCCCCTCACCGATTCAGTGGGAGCAGGTTACTGAACTCAATAAACTTCGCGTCATCACCATTTCGCGCGCAGTCCTCAATAATCCGCCTCCCGAAACTCATAAACTCGCCCGGTTCCTCAGCCAAGCAAGCCGTGAAAATATTAGTACCGCATTAGCCATTGCATGCTGCATTGGATTTATCGTCATTACCCTGACGATGTCAGTATTTCGACTCACCGCCGAGCAACAGCGACGGCTTCTTGGTTTGCTCTCCATTATTGGCGTTGAGCCAAGACAATTATCCTTATGGCTTAGGCTCCAAGGAGTAATCCTCGGAGCACTTTCGGGTCTCCTTGGATCAGCGCTGGGGGCCGCGACTGTTCTCGGCGTATTGCATGTTATTCGGCCAGGTGTGAGTTACCTCGACGTCTTCACCTGGTGGACCGTGATCATTGGAATCTTCGGCACAGCTCTGGCTGGATTGATCGCAGGTGAAACCTCTGCCAGGTGGGTAGCAAAGCAGCCACCACTCGATGCCTATAACGAAAAACCACAGCAACTGCCTACCGTCTCCCGGACGCTCACGATCCCCCTCATACTCCTCGCCATCACAGCAATCACCGGGATCTACGCTCTCCTTCCATCGACCCCCGATCCGCTGCGGCTACCATCAGCGCTCAGTTCTTCCCTCACTCTTACTGTGAGCCTGATTATCATCGCTATTCGCGGGCCACGTTGGATCAGCACCAAACACCTCTCGCCTAGGCTACGTTTTGTCGTCTGCGAGTTCCGCA
>JBOFIQ010000340.1:0-1679 GCA_051650245.1 Propionibacteriaceae bacterium
CGTTGCACCCTCCGAATCGATTCGGTAGGGCACAAGCATGTCGATGGCAACTCCCTCGGAATGCTCAAGTTTGATCTTGATGGCATCTCCCGCAACCGGAACCAAGGCTGTCACGTCCAGCACTGCGGCCCGCGCTCGCAGCTGCTGCCTGTCGCTGGGCAGTTCCAGTCCATCAATGATCCCAGACTCATCCTGCGGCGTTGCAGCTATCGCGGACCGCCGGACTGATACATCACCGGCCAGTCCAATGACCATCATGAATGGTGCGAAGTCATCGGCATGCGCAAGCTCTACCGCGACGAACTTGATAGCATCACCAAACAGCTTGTCCACATCGTCTTGTGCTTGCGGCGATGCTGTCGATCTCCATTCCATTGGACATCCTTTGAGCTGTTGGCGGGTTGGGCAGGGAGGGGATTCATGGCAGACCAACGACTGCGTGTGTCGACAACCGCGCTCGAGCAAGGGGCACGCGAGCTACGTCAGCATCATCGCATGATCGAGACGTCTGTTGCCGAAATCCATCGGCGGGCTCAAACACTTCAGGGCGTATGGACTGGCTCAGCTGCAAACGACGCGGCAACGGCATGGGACGATCTTCGCAAGACACTCACATCCCATCTGAACGTGTTGTCCGAGCATGCCGAGCTGCTGTTGAAAACCGCGAAGCTCCACAGTGATCAGGAACAGCTGACCACGCAGGCCATCGCCTCAACGGATATGTAGCGGGAGCCGATATGTCTGAACGCTCGTATGACTTGGATGCGATGCAGGAACACATCGACTTCCTGACCGCACAAATGGAATCGCTCACCGAGCAGGCGAAAGATATTGAGCGTACAGCTGAGGGCGTCCTGTCTCAGTACGAGGGACAAGGCGCAGAAAAGTTCATGGAAGCAAACGCTGAGTGGCGAACCAAATTCACACAGCATCTTGAATCACTTGGGGCACTGCGCGACAGAATCAAGATCACTCACGGCAACTACCTCGATGCGAGGACGAAGAACCGCGAAATGTTCCCGGGGGCGTAATCATGACAAAGGCCGATCCAGAATGGTTCTACTCCGTCGCCACCAAACTTGCAGAGGCGGCCACTTCCTTCGAAGCCCGCTTCACCGCACTTGACCAGAAGCTGAATGTCTCTCGATCAGCGGGTGGCTACGCAACCGGTGGACCGCGCTGGAGCTCCAGCTATGACCAATCCGCGTCCGATGTGTTCGAAGTCGGCTCCCTTGGGGTGATGGCAGCCACGGTCCTCGCAAAGTTGGTACACGAAGCAGGGCTCAACGAGGCCAGAGCGGAGAACGAGTCGAGTCCAACGGGCCCTCAAGAACGCACTCCGTCACCGCCCTCGGGGAGCAAGATCAACCACGCCATGCACCCCAGCCAGCTGTCCGTCGGCGGAAACAACTCCAAACCAGACCATTGGTCTCTCATTGCCGACTATGTAAAAAAGGAATGGGCTGATTGCGACGAGAGTCGAATTCGTGCGGCCGGATCCGCCTTCAGTTCCTTCGGCACAGACAGCCAGAAGCAAGCAACCGATCTCTGGAACGCCTGCACGGCGATCTTCACTGATGATCGACAAAAAGGCTATCCAGAGATCAATGAAATGGTCACTGAAATCGCCAACGTATGTGGCGCACTCAAGGGGGAGGTCGCTTCTGACCTGGGCGTCG
>JBOFIQ010000341.1:0-4190 GCA_051650245.1 Propionibacteriaceae bacterium
CTGGTCTGGATCGGTCAATCTGGCAGTTCCCGGTGGTGCTTTTGGCTGATGTTCGTTCTGTCGGAGTTCAAGGCGACGGACGCACCTATGGGATGCCCGTCGTGCTGCGCCCGGTGACCTCAGAAGATGCCATGACCGCAGACTGGGGCCGCTTGCCATACGAGGTGCTGGAGAAGATTTCGACGCGCATCACCAACGAGGTGCGCGACATTAACCGGGTGACGTTGGACATTACGAGCAAGCCCCCGGCCACGATTGAGTGGGAGTGATTTCCTCTCTTTGATAGCAGAAACCGGGTGTCGCTGCTTAGCCAGCGGCACCCGGTTTCTCTCTTTGAGTTTTCGATTAGCTGTATGGCTGCTGCCAGGGGGACTGGGCGGTTCCCTGAGGCGTCTGCGATGGGGTCGTGGTCTGAGCCCATGACGGCTCAGCGGGCTTCGTGGTCGTCGCATAGGGGTCGTAGGGCGGCTGCCACTGATTATTGAGCGGGGGCTGCCATTGGTTGTCCTGCTGCTGCATGACGATGACGTCATTTTCTTCGGGGAGAACAAACCACAGAACCAGGTAAGCCAGAGGGATAAGGGTCCCTCCGCCAAGCAATACCGCTGCGATAGCAGTGATGATTCGCACCGTGCGAGTATCAAGCCCAAGGTGCCGTGCGATCCCTGAGCAGACACCGCCGAAAACCTTGTCTCGTGAACGAGTGAGATTATTCATGGGGAACCTTTCTAGGAGCGGCGGCGACGACGCCGGGCGCTGGGAGTAACGAGTAGTAGCGAACCGATCGTGATAAGCACGACAGGAACAACGGTGGTGAGGACTTGGCGTAGCTGAGTCGTGCAGCACATTATCAAGGCATAACCTCCAGCCAGGAGGAAGCCAATTCCGATGATGATACCGGCGATGCTGATTCGGGTGTCTTTCATTTGACCTCAATCTCGACGGGACCGGCCTGCTGGGTGAGGATGATGGTGAGGGTGTGGCCGTCATTGACGTGGTGAGCCCAGTTGCCTTGCGGGCTACCGGTTTTATCAAGTCCAGGGGCCGTTATCACGCCGGCCTTAATGTCATAGGTCACTGCGACGTTAAGGTTAGCCGGGATTGTGAGGACGACAGGCCCTGCACCGTGGGCGATGGTGAGTGTGTGATCTTGGGGAAGTTCCATCTGATCAAAGTCCACGGTGAGTGGTCCAGAGCCTAGCCTCAACGTCGAAGGAATCTCAGCCGCGCTGTGGTAATTAGCATCCAGCACCCCAATACTGACATTAAGCAAGTATTGATGCCCTGGTGCCCAGAAGCCAAGACACAGTAGCAGCGCTATCGGCGCTAAGACGGTCATTCGTGAACGTCCAACAATCGCAGAAGCAATGATGCCTAAGCCGATGATGATGGTGCTTGCTCCAAGCATGACGCTGTGAGATGCAGTCCACCAATGCCGAGCTTGTCCGAGAAAACTACCACCAATGATGATGGAAATGCCGAGTGCGCAGCTACCCCAAATAGAGAGGCTGCCGTAGCTCCACGGCCGGTATCGGTGTAACTTCGGCGCCGTGACGACAGCGACAGGAGCGCTCTGCTGGTAGACCTGGGATAACCGGGCTTCCCATTGAGAAGAAAGCTGTTCCATCGTCGTGGGCTGTGTGCCAGCATGCTGATACACCTGAGCCAGGCGGGCTTCCCACGCTAAAGAAAGTTGTTGGAATGGCGTCAATTGATTCAGCTGCGGGGCAACGTTGCTGCTAGGTAGCTGCTTGCGGCGATGGTGTTCCCCAGCCCAGACGATGGCGGCAATGATGATAGCTGGAGCTAAGGTGAGCTTCCCAGCGATGAAGACTGTGCCAGCTAATGCAAAGGCAGCCCACACCATCAGCGGGATACGTTCTGTCACCGGGATGGCTTTGGTGATGAGCGAGCGAGAGTCATTGTCTGCTGGGACAGCAAGCCAGGCCATTGCATAGAACACTGCGCCTGTACCAGCTGCGAAGGTCAGCACAATCGCTACGACACGAATAAGTAACGGATCGACGTTGAGACGCGCTGCGAGGCCACCGCAGACGCCAGCAATCTTGGCGTCGGCAGTGCTGCGGTGCAGCATGGGCGTGTTCGTCATGACTCTATTTTGGCAACTGAGCGGGCCAATAACTATGGGGGTTGTCCCTGATCACTCCCGTGTTGAGGGCCGGAGCGCTGGCATTGGTTTGGCGGACATGGAACAGTTATTAATGTGAGCATCGAACCCAGTACTCCAGCGCAACCGCTGCGGCGCGCCTATCGGCATCGTGAAGGTGCCTGGCTAGGCGGCGTCTGTGCGGGGCTAGCAGAGCATTTGGGCTGGCCTGTTCTGACCTTGCGAATAGGTTTTCTCATTCTCAGCACGAGTAACCTCATCGGGGTTATCGCCTATGGCTTGTTGTGGTTGTTCCTGCCCGAGCAGCCCACCGTCATGGCTCCAGGCGTCGAAGCAGCGAGCCGAAATGGGTTACGCACTGCGACGTCACGGCGGCTGAGCCGCCAAGAAAAAGGTGTAGTGACAGCCGTCGTCGTTTTCGGGTTGGGGCTGCTTGCCCTTATCCAGGCATTCGGTCTGGGCCTGGGCTGGGACTGGTTCTGGCCAATCGCGGCAGGCTGTGTCGGGCTTGCGCTGCTGTGGCGTCAAGCAGATAGCAAACCACGGCAGCAGTTAGAGGACGCCCCTGCGTCAATTTTGGGTGCTGTAGGTCAGCTACTCAAGGCGCAAGGCTGGGTTGGATTGCTCCGCATCGTGGGAGGCCTTGTCTTTGTTGCTGCGGCCGTTGTTGCAGTTGGTGTGAATCAGATCGGCACCGACGTCTTGCCTAAGGCCATCATGATCGTGGGCGCTGCGCTGTTAGGCGTTGGCTTGGTTGTGGCTCCATGGATTCATCGCTATCAGGTCCAAATACGCGACGTCCACGAATCTCAGGTGCTTGCAGACCAAAAGGCTGATATGGCCGCGCACCTTCATGACTCGGTACTGCAAACCCTCGCGTTGATCCAGCGACAGGCCAACGATCCCAAGGTTGTCTCCCAACTAGCCCGCAAGCAGGAACGGGAACTACGCACCTGGCTTTATGGCGATCAGTTACGCGATGCCACGGTGAAATCGGCGCTTGTGAATGCCGCAATCTCGATCGAGGACGAGACGGGTGTTCAGGTCGAACTGGTCACCGTGGGCGACAGCGAACTTGACGATGATTCGCGGGCTGTGGTCCAAGCCGCCCGTGAAGCCATGATGAATGCTGCCAAACATGCGGGGGTCGACCTCATCGATGTTTACGCTGAAGTTGATGACAATGCTCTAGAGGTTTTCGTCCGTGATCGCGGAAAGGGCTTCGATCTCGATACCATCGAACAAGATCGTCAAGGGGTACGACGTTCAATCCTTGATCGGATGGAGCGCCATGGTGGACATGCCACTATCAAGTCGGCTCCTGGCGAAGGGACCGAAGTGAAACTGGAGCTGCGCCATGACCGAGGAAACGACTGAGCCAACGAAGAAGCTCAGAGTAGTAATCGTTGACGATCACGCGATGTATCGCGCTGGTGTCAAAGCTGAGATCGGCAATGACGTTGAGGTCGTGGGTGAGGGTGAAGACGTCGCAACTGCGGTTGCAGCAATCCAAGCAACTCGGCCAGATCTGGTCTTGCTTGATGTGCACTTGCCCGGGGGCGGAGGCGTCGCGGTCTTGCACGCGATCTTGCCCCAGGACCCAGAGCGTCGTTTCTTAGCGTTGTCAGTCTCCGATGCCGCCGAGGACGTTATCGGTACTATCCGAGCTGGCGCTCGCGGCTACATCACCAAATCTATTGATGGGCCTGCGCTTATCGACGCGATGCACCGAGTTGCCGGTGGCGATGCAGTGTTCTCGCCGCGTTTGGCAGGTTTTGTTCTTGACGCTTTCGCCGGGCAGCCCGATATCCCCAGCATTGATGAAGAACTAGACAAGCTCTCGACCCGCGAGCGGGAAGTGCTCAAACTGATTGCTCGTGGTTACTCCTATAAGGAAGTAGCCAAGGAACTGTTTATTTCGGTCAAGACTGTGGAAACCCACGTGTCATCGGTACTGCGGAAGTTGCAGTTATCGAATCGTCATCAGCTCACGCGCTGGGCTACAGATCGACGTTTGGTGTAGGCCGATAAGGCGTCAGTGGCGGGAACCCCCACCCCGGGG
>JBOFIQ010000342.1:0-8805 GCA_051650245.1 Propionibacteriaceae bacterium
TTTTCGATCGCATGGTGGCGTGGTTTGTACGACACGGGTTTCCTGTTCCCTTATCCAGCCAGGAATTTCAAGCAGGTCTATCACAGCGATTTGAGCCTCGTGATGGGATGATATTTCTACCAGAGCAAGCAGCAGAATATGACAAGAAGCGAATGCAAGTTGCGGTGGCTCCTCAGATGGAAATGTTTGTATCGGATGAGCGCAGCGCCATCGACTGGCTGACAGAGTTCTTGAAGAAGCGTCCATCAACTTATTCAGAGATCACGCCGGAATATATGCCCGTCGTAGGGGCTGCGAAAAAGAAAGGGGAGGTTATTCCTGAACTGGCGCGGCTATTGGATGAGAATTTTATCCAATACGATGGCAAAGGTGACGTGCCGAGTCAGATTCATAGCTACCTCTCGACCAACCACAAGGATCTGCGAGGTCTAGAAAAGAACAGCCCAGCGCTGATAGCCAAGGCGAAAGATCGCTGGTATGTGCCTGACCCGAACAAGGCGCAGGACTTGGAGAAGAAGCGCGAAAAGGTCTTGCTCAAGGAGTTCGAGACCTACAAGGCATTCACAGGCCGCAAGATCAAAGAGTCTCGCCTTGAGGTGCTACGCGCCGGTTTCCGCGCTGCCTGGGCGGCCAAGGACTACCAAACCATCATCGGCATCGCCAACAAGTTGTCGGAGGAAACGCTGCAGGAAGACGAGAAGTTGCTGACGCTCTATGACCTGGCGCTGACCCGTACCGAGGACGGGATCTGAGCGTGCCAGGAAATGGGTTCACCATCGGCGACTGGTGCTGGTTCACCCTGCAGTCATCGACGTGCCGTGTGATCGAACGTCAGGACGTGTGGGGCGAGGTCGCCTACCGGGTCTGGCTGCCGGCCAAGGACGTGGTGGTGCGCGCGCGGCCGGTGGATCTGACCTCGCTGGAAAGTGTACGCCCGAACGTAGAGCATATCCTGTACACCACGGCGGCCGCCAAGCTGCTTGACGCGCTGGAGGACAACCTGCTGTTGGCGCCGATCCAGTCCAGCGTGGTGCCGCTGCCACACCAGCTTTACGCACTGAATCGCGCCATCAGTCGCGACAGTATCCGCTACCTGCTCGCCGATGAAGTTGGTCTGGGCAAAACCATCGAGGCCGGCTTGGTGCTGCGCGAGTTGAAGTTGCGTGGCCGAGTGAAGCGTATCCTAGTGGTGGCGCCCAAGGGACTGGTGCGCCAGTGGCAGGCCGAAATGCGGCTGCACTTCGGCGAGAAGTTCCATTTCATCGAGCCGTCCGAGCTGGCAGCCTTCCGGCAATGGCGCGGCGGTGGCGCAGGCGAGGAAGATAATCTGTGGCGTATGCACGACCAGGTGATCTGCTCGCTGGATTCGGTGAAGCCGATGGAGAGTCGGCGCGGCTGGAACTTGGAGCAACTCAATACCTACAACCGCGAGCGCTTCGAGGACCTGATCTCGGCCTCTTGGGATCTGGTCATCATCGACGAGGCCCACCGCATGGGTGGCAGCACCGAGCAGGTGGCTCGCTACAAGCTGGGCGCGGCGCTGGCCGAAGCCTCACCCTATCTCTTGCTGCTGTCGGCCACGCCGCACCAGGGTAAGACCGACCAGTTCATGCGCTTGATGCAGTTGCTGGACAGGGAAGCATTCCCGGATGAGAGCAGCGTCAGCCGCGACCGGGTGCGCCCCTTCGTGATCCGCACCGAGAAGCGCGCATCGATCAACGCTGAAGGCCAGCCACTGTTCAAGCCGCGTGTGACTCGGCTGCAGGCGGTTGCCTGGCAGGCAAGCCATAGCTCGCAGCAGCGATTGTATGAGGCGGTGACCGACTATGTGCGCCATGGCTACAACCAGGCTATGGCGGCAAAGCAGCGCCACATCGGTTTCTTGATGATCTTGATGCAGCGGCTGGTGACATCCAGCACGGCAGCCATCCGCACCACGCTGGAAAAGCGCCAGGCACTGCTCGATACGCCACAGCCGCAGGCCAACCTGTTTGAGAGCACAAGCGCCGACGAATGGGTGGATCTGGATGGGCAGTCCCAGGTGGATCTTTTTGTGCGGTTCAGCGGTTGGGAGCTGGAGAAGTCCGAAGTCGAGATGCTGCTGGACCTGGCGCGAGAAACTGAGGCCGCTGGCACTGATGCCAAGGCCGAGGCACTGCTCGAGCTGATTTACAAGCTGCAGCAAGAGGAAGGCGACCCGGCGCTGAAGGTACTGATCTTCACCGAATTCGTGCCCACCCAAGCGATGCTTGCCGACTACCTGGATAGCCGGGGTTTCTCAGTGGTGACGCTCAACGGGAGCATGGACCTGGAAGCGCGCACGAGGGCACAACAGGTGTTCTCCAAGGATGTGCGCGTGCTGATTTCGACGGATGCCGGTGGTGAAGGCCTGAACCTGCAGTTCTGCCACGTCATCGTCAACTTCGACATGCCGTGGAACCCGATGCGAATTGAGCAACGCATTGGCCGGGTGGACCGTATCGGACAAAAGCACGTGGTTCGAGCCATCAATTTCGTGCTCGAAGATACCGTGGAGTATCGTGTGCGCGAGGTGTTGGAGGAAAAGCTCGAAGTTATCGCGCAGGAGTTTGGCGTCGACAAAGTGGCTGATGTGATGGATTCGATTGAGGTTGATCCGGTTTTCGACGAGCTGTTCGTGCATGGTCTGCAGAACCCGGATGCCATCGAACAAGAGTGCGACGCGGTGGTGTCGCAGCTGCGAACCACCTTGGCGGAGTCAAAGAAGAATAGCGATCTGCTCACCACAGAGCACGATCTTGACGTCGACGATGCCCGCAAGTGGCGCGACCACCCGGCGCAGTTCTGGCTGGAGCGAGCCATCACTAGCGGCTTGGCTCCGCGCGGCGGCTCGGCAACGAAGGTTGGCAAGGCGTGGCGGGTGAAGTGGGCGGACGGCAGCGAGTCGGCACAAGCGTGCTTTTACGCTCGCACAGCGGATGAGAACCCGGAGTTGGAATGGGTCACGATGGAAGACCCACGCGCCCGCGCCATTATCAGTGAACTGTCGCGCTTTGTTGCTGGCCAGCCGCTGCCAGTGATCCGCGTGGCCGGGTTGCCGGACTCGGTGCGCGGCACCTGGTCGCTGTGGGAGATCAGTCTGGCGGCTGAAGGATTGAGCCGGAAGCGCTTTCTGCCAGTGTTCATCAACGAGGAAGGCCGTTCCTTCGTGCCGACAGCCAAGCGCGTCTGGGATCTGCTGCTCACTGAAAACGTAGAGGTGCATGCCGTGACGGGTACCGAGGAGTCGGCGAAGTGGTTCGAGGCATCGCACGCGGCAGCAAGCACCCAGGGTGAACGGATCTTCACCGAACTGCTGACCGAACACCGCGCCCGGTTGAAGGAAGAACGCGAGCGTGCGGTGTATGCGTTCGAGGCCCGAGGCCAGGCAATCGGCCGAATTGGCTTGCCCGCCGTGCGTGAGCATCGGCGCAAGCGACTGCAACAGGAACACGATGCACGCATGGCCGCCCTGGACGACATGGAGGCCAGCGTGCCGGATTTGAATGCCGTGATGATGGTGCGCGTCGGAGGTGATGCATGAACCTTTGGACGGAACGCATTCTGAGCCATTTCACGGCCGATCTCACCCGGCTGTGGGTAGCGTGCGACCCTGACGATGTGTTGCTCGACGAGAAGCTGTTGACCGAGCTACGCGGTCGCGGCTTCGAGCTGATGCTGTACGAAGACCCGTTTGCCTTCCGCGCGGAATATGAAGAGCGCTACCGCGCGGCATGGGATCGGGGTGAGCCGGGGCCAGCGCCATCGCTAGTTCTGCATCTGCGTAGCGCCGACGCGAACGCGTTGCCCTGGGACATCGTGCACCACGGGCGTGTGGTGCGCCTCAGCCTTGCCGATCTGTTCCCCAAGCTGGCTTACAGCGCCGTGCAACAAGTCGAGCCGGAGCATCTTGCCGGGCTGTTTTATGCCCACCAGACGGAATTGCAGAATGCACGGGGCGAGAACGAGTCCAAGGACTTCATTCTCGAACACGTCTATCAACTGGCGCCGAGGTCGATTCGCAACCCGGTGGACTTCTGGCGCGAGCTGCTGCGGATGCACTTCGGCAACCGATCGTTGCCACCCCTGTTTGCCCAGCACGCGGCGGGCATCATTCAAGGCAAGGGGCTGTTCACAGATCTGCCCGTCGCCACATGGCTGATGTCCAAGAGTTCGTTGCTGCGTGTGGTGCAGGACGCGTGGTACCGCTACCTGAAGACCCTGGGGCTGGACGGTACCCGTACTGGCGAACCACCGCCGCCAGACTACGTCGCCAAGATCGAGATTCCGTTCGACCACTTCGATGTGCAGGTGCTGGTCGATTCCATGTTCCTCGACGGCAGCTTGCATCCGCTGGCGGTGCACAGCGTGCCGGCGGGGATGCCGAGTTGGATCAAGGCGGGGACTGTCCAGGACCCAGCGGCATTGCAGGCCTTGGTGCTCAAGGGCATCGATGGCCTGATCGAGACGATGCCAACGGCCGCCTCCTCGCACAAGGACTGGAGCGAGTTCGCCAAGCGCTACGGCGAGATCCTGGCTCGCACGCATGGCCTGCCCGGCACGGAAGGCAGCGAACACCTGCCAGTTATTCGGGAGCGGATCAACACCTTGCAGGCGCAATCGGACGAGCATCTGCAAGCCTGGGTCGCAGCCAAGCATTACGCCGACCTGATTCTGCAGCCGGTAACTAAAGGCCCGGTGATGGTTCACCACATTCCGCGCTTCTTGCGCCATCGGCGATCCACAGGGGAAACCAAGGTGGCTTTGCTGGTCTTCGACGGACTGGCCTTCGACCAGTGGGTGCAGATCCGCGAGCGCCTTGTCGCTACCACCAAGCGATTCGCGTTCGACGAGGGAACCGCGTTCGCATGGCTGCCGACCTTGACATCGGTGTCGCGCCAGGCTCTGTTTTCTGGCTTGAAACCACGTGAGTTCGACGACTCCATCGACCGGACGGACAAGGAGGAATCCTTGTGGAAGACGTTCTGGCAGAACGAAGGCGTCAACTCGAATGAGGTGATGTATCGACGCGCGCTGCGCCAAGTCGATCAACTGGATGGGCTTGAGGCGGACTTGAACGACCGGCGCCCGAAGGTGGTGGGCCTAGTCATCGATGAGGTGGATGATCGGCTCCATAAGGAGCGGTCGAAGAAAGACGTGGCGATGTGGATCGGCAACTGGTTATCGACCGGATTCGTCGACCGGCTATTCTCGATGCTACTGAATAAGGGATATCACATCTATCTCACGGCGGACCACGGCAATGTGGTGTCCAGCGGCGTCGGCAGACCCAACCAGGGCGTGATTGCCGAGACGCGCGGTGAGCGCGTTCGGGTCTACCGGAGCGAGCCTTTACTGGTCGGTTCCGCTGTTGTCTATCCCAACACGGTGAGGTTGGATATCGCTGGACTACCCGCGAATTTCATGCCTTTATTCGCAGGTGGGCGAACCGCCTTTGTGCCTGAAGGCGAGCAGGTGGTGGTCCACGGCGGGGTGTCGATCGAAGAGTTGATCGTGCCTTTTGTGAAAGTTAGTTATGTGATTGGTACCGAATGAATTCATCAGCCCCACAAATAGGCTTTGATCGGTTCATTCAGCTTGATTGGGCGGCTGCTGCACTGAACGTTCGTGCAGGCGTAGCTGGGCTAGATGATCTGAATGCACTGCTCGATGCAGCCGAACTTGGCGTAGAAGCCAAGAAGAAAACACGCACCGTACTAAATCGGCTGTGGCTGGAGCCACGAGTCGAACTGGTCGAGTACGCAGATTGCGGTGTGGCCATCTTCAACACTAATCCGAACATTCCCGTCGCGGCGCTGTGCTGGGGCATGTCCGTGGCGACGTACCCATTCTTTGGCAAGGTAGCCGAGCTGGTGGGGCGCCTCTCTGCTATGCAGGGGGACTGTGCGTCTACCGAGATACATCGGCGGATGAGTGAAACCTACGGGGAGCGCGAAGGCACTCGGCGCATGACCAATATGGTCATCCAGAGTCAGGCAAGCTGGGGGGTAGTAGAACGGGCTGAGAAAGGCAAACGGGTCATTCGCTTGCCCCAGATCAGCATCGATAACGATGCGCTCACTGCTTGGCTGATCGAAGCTGCTGTCCGCTATGCTGGTAGACCCTTATCAGTGCCCAGTCTGCAGTCGCAGCCCGTGCTGTTCCCGTTCAACTTGACGCGGCCGTTGGCCTACGTGGTGTCGAACAGCCCGAACTTGATCCTTCGGTCAGAAGGCCCAAGTAACCAGTTCGTCGCTTTGCGCAGCACGATTTGAATGGAGGTTTTGATTGGTGTCTGTTGAGTTCTTGCGCCGCCCGCCTGCAGCCTCCCGCTGGGAGGCATCGATCCAACAGGATAGTCCTCGCATTATGCTGATCCGGTGGATGCAGTCTACAAGGCATGAGGCTTGAGTAGTCAGCCAAAAAAAGAAGTCTCAGGTAGGGTGAGCTACATGCTCACCCTCTGCCTCAGCTTCATGTTTTCATGGCTTGAACCCTACCACATCCTTGCCGGTAGACATCCAGATAGAGATCTCCGTAGCTGGCTTTGGGATTAGCCAGATATACCCATTCCCCTTGCTGCAACGTGACCAATTTATCTTGGTCACTCAGCAGTTTTCCTTGTTAAAGAGCTTGCTAAGGCGCTCAATAAAACCCGGTATAACGGTATTAATGTCGGTGTGCGATTGCTCGTCAGCATCGCCATAGACGCCGCAGCGATCCCAAAGCAGGGATATCCTGCTTCGTTCGAGAATAGCACGAGCGCCAAAACGTGGTTGAACTTGGGTATGTAATCCCCAGCTGCCTGAGGTTCCCATTTTTTGTGTACTCCTAGTGATGGTAAGTCGTAATAGAGATCACTGCTGGCCATGACTTCTTACTCCATGAGCAGGCCGCCTGACCGGCGTGACGGTTACAAATTCCCTCGTTCTGCCAGCGAAACCACTCCCTCAGTACCTACGACCAGATGATCCAGGGTGCGGATATCCACCAGTGCCAGGGCATCCTGTAGGCGCAGGGTGATCTCGATATCTGCTCGGCTGGGTTCCGGGTATCCCGACGGGTGGTTATGCACCAGCATCAGGGCTGCAGCATTGTGGTGTAGAGCCCGCTTGACGACATCGCGGGGGTAGACGGTCGCAGCGGACAGGGTGCCAAGGAAGAGCTCCTCGTAGGCCAGGATCCGGTGTTGGCTATCAAGGAACAGTGCCGCAAAAACTTCGCGATCACGTGTTTGCAGCAGCCCTTGCAGGGCCTGATGGGCCAAGTGTTTATCGGTAATAGCTTCTCCTTTGGCCAGCTTCTTACGAGCAATCTGGTTGGCGATAGTCAACAGGTCTTCTTCGTTAATCAGCTCGGTGACGAGATAGGTGCCGGGGGTCTCCCCGGCGATCAGTTTGTGATGCAACATGATTAGGCTCCATACGCCATCGCCCCACCGCGTTGGATGCGGCAGGGTAGGCGAGCTATTTGGTTAATGAGTTACTGAATGGGGCGTGACAGCAGGCTTGGTTGGCGGTGTTCAGGCCGCCAGTGTGTGAGTGGTGTAGTCGTGCAGCGGAATGTGGTAACTGGTCGCTAGCAGGGCGCCTAGCTGGGTTAGCCAGCTGTGGTCAGGGTGATCGCACAGCCATTGCGCCAGTACATCGCCCTGTTCGTTTTCATAGCGCAGGTAGAGGGCGTAACCGTCCACCGGCTGGCCCTGTTCATGCACCACTTCAAATTGACCATTGTGCTCAAGGTAAGCCTCCAGCTCGATGGCGATCACGGCGTTAATCATCTTCGGTCTCCTTGTCAGGGATGGGGTCACTCTCCACGGCATAGCCACGATGGATGCAGATGCGCTGCAGGTCTGCCAGAAAGTTGGCCAGCACGCGGGGTTGCTCGCTGAGCGGCACCGGCCCTGCTTGGCATTGCCAGAAACAACGTCGCTTGGGGTCGATGCAGATTTCATCCCTTGGCTGGCTCATGGTGTGCCAGTCCTCGGCATTGCTGATGGAAAGCAGTTGCCACTGCACACCAGACCAGCGCACTTGCAAGGTGACGGTGCTGGCTTGTTGACTTCTTGGGGTCAGATGTAGCAACCAGCGTTGACCACTGCGGGTGGGTGTTAGCTTGGCACTGGTGGAGACGTGTCCCAACCATTGACGTGAGTAGTGGGAGAGTGCTAATTCTTGGCTCATGGTGTCCTCCTAATCTCCTGCGACCGTGACGCTGAAACACTCTAACCGGCAGTAGGCAATGAAGTTGCTCTGCCAGATATCGAACAGCTCCCGCGCTTCGGCCAGCCGCAGCGGTCCCCAGCCCAGCATGGTGTGTTCCCCATCAAGGAAGTTGAAATCGAGCTCCTTGCTGAGCTCGGCATCCGAGCCCAGCCCTTGATAACTGAAGTCGGTGACGTAATCGAACAGCCAGCCATCGAGCCCACGGATCAGCCGGATCTCGACTGGGTGCACGCCGCCTTGAGCGGCACTGTAGCCGGGGTTACGAAAGTTGAAGGTCAGTTGGGTTAAGCGCTCGATGTCGAGCTCGGTTTTAGCGACTTCTTGGTTGAGCAGAACCAGCAAAGCTTGGGCAACGGGCAGGGCAAAGCCCTCCCGGAAAAAGGGAATGGCCATGGTGTACTCCTTGTGGGGGTTAATCTTGGTCGAACAGCTCGCGCATTTTTTTGGCCACACGGGCACGGATCTGTTCATCAATAAAGGCGGCAATGCTGGCGAGAGCTGCACTCAGTACCGCGATGTCATCGGTGAGTCCCATCGGCAACACATCCGGGATCGCATCAAT
>JBOFIQ010000343.1:0-2511 GCA_051650245.1 Propionibacteriaceae bacterium
GACCGGAACGGCAGCGGGCTTCACGCCCCAGGAAGCAAGCGTTTCAAACTGACGATTGTCAGTGATGACAACGCTCTTCACCGGCAATGCTATGGTGTGCGATTTTGTGTTGTCTTGGATAGTTACGCTCGTCGGTGCCGCCGTACTAGCCGGAGCAGCTTGCTCGGTCTTTGCCGCCGAGCATCCTGCGAGAAGTACTGCGGCTGTCGAAGCGAGTACGGTTGCCTTGAGAGCTGACCTTGAGGACATTTCCTACGTTCCTTCATCTGAAAGAGCAAAGCCACTCCCTGCCCTTAATAAGGTAAGCCTATCCTAGTAATAGTTAAAAGGTTAAGTACTGTGCAGCCCGGATTTTGCGCTACCTCCGCGCACAAACGCTGCACTTATCGTCAAACGCTGCAGTTATTTCTGCAGTGTTTGACGATAAGTGCAGCGTTTGCGGAGGGGAACTAGATGAGTCGGACTATAAGCCGGGTTCTGTAAGGCCCAAAGGCCCCGGTGATCATCCATCTACGACTGCCGTTGCCAGCAGTCTCCAGCGATCTACCCGTCGACTCAGGCGAGCAGCCCTCAATCATCGACTGTCTGATCTTGCTCCCAGTGGGGTTTGCCCTGCCAACGCTGTCACCAGCATCGCGGTGAGCTCTTACCTCACCGTTTCACCCTTACCTCAAGGAGGCGGTTTATTTTCTGTGGCACTGTCCCGCGGGTCACCCCGGGTGGCCGTTAGCCACCACCGTGCTCTGCGGAGCCCGGACTTTCCTCGACGAAAACGTCGCGATCACCCGTCCGACTCATCTAGTTGTCTTCGTATTCTACGCCTAGAGCGCAGCCGAAAATTTCTACCGGTGGCTACTTCACCTCGAAGGTGACGAACCCCTGGTCGAAGTTCACCTTCGTCAGCGTCACAGTAATTTCTTGCCCCAGCGGAACCTTGCCATAGACCCGACCAGATACTGCTGGCTCGTGCACCATGATCTCGCCAAAGCCACGTTGAGGTACAACCTCCGTCACAGTTCCGACGAAGCTCTCCCCCACACGCTGCTCCAACACGATGCACTCGACAAGATCAGTCAGGCCACGTTCACACTTCTTCTCCCGCTTCGTGACATCATCCATCACCGTCGGAAGCGTTTCGAGCACATCCATGACCCACTGCGGAATAGCCTGTCCGTGCGTCACGCACCAACAAATCTCCAACACGTAGCGATCAACCAAGCGTCGCAATGGCGCCGTGCAGTGGGCATAGAGTGCCGCTAGCGCGCTGTGGTGATAATCCTCAGCCGGCAACTCACCATTGAACGCGACATAGCTAGCCCCACGGAACAAGGTGGTGCAGTGCTGCAACATCGCCAAGTGCGTCCCCTGCTGCGGATCGAGCGAACGCAAGAACTCGGCATAGGGCTGCTCTGCTGGCCAGGAAATATGAAGACCCTGCGCCACACGACGTAGCCGGTCCAGCGCTCCTTGCTCGACGGGCGGTAGCGTGCGCAAGATACCGACCTTGGCTTCCACCATCATGGACGCCGCAGCCATCCCCGTCATGAGCGAGATCTGGGCATTCCAGTTCTCCACCGGCAATGATGAGCGGAACTCTAACTGCCACTGGCCCGATTCATCCTGCGATACCTCTTGCTCGGGAATCGGCAACGAGACACCCCCACGGGCAACCTCTTGAGCAATCCGTAGCTGACCCACCTCACGCAGAAGCTGCATCGTCTGGGTCGCAGTGCCGTTATCAAGCATCTGCTGGACCTCGGGGTAGCTCAACTGCTGACGAGAACGAACAAGCGCCTTCTCCACCGTCGCTGAGGTCACCACACCAGCCTGGTCAAGCAGAAGTTTCCAGACGTAGGCAGGTCGCGGCGGATCTTGTGGCAAGAGTGACGCCACGCCTTGGGCGATCTGGGCCGGGTAGAGCAGTGCATTACCACCGGGAAGATAGAACGTTTGTGCTCGTTTGAGGGCTTCTTGATCGGTAGCCGACCCTGGCCGTACCCAGGCAGCAACATCATCAATGGCATACAACACCTGATAGCCGTCACCAAGCCGAGTGATATTCATCGCTTGGTCGAGATCGCGTGCACCTTCAGGATCGATAGTGATGAAGTCCACATCGGTCAGATCAATACGCTCGGTAGCCAACGGCGGCTGCGCGCAAGTGGCGGTAGCATCTGCCAGCACCTGCTCGGGAAACTCGATGACCACACCAAGCTCGGACTTTAACCGCTCCAGACCAGCCGCAATGGCCGACGATGAAGCCGAGACAACGATCTTCTTGCGAGGCATGAGATTCCTTCCAGCAGCCTAAACCGAATCGAACTACGCGCGAACGAGGATTCGGTCGCATTCTTCGCAGCGCACGAGTTCATCGAGCGGTGCATCTAGATACTTTTGCAATGCCACGGCATCGGCTTCCATGCCACACCCGGTGCACTTCTTGTGCACCATTGCGGCAACGGCAAGCCCGCCAGTTCGGGTCGCGATCTTGGTGTAGATCGTCAGCAGTTC
>JBOFIQ010000344.1:0-1067 GCA_051650245.1 Propionibacteriaceae bacterium
ATCCGCTACGAGTCTGAGGTGCTGGATCTTTTACCGCCAGACTGGGAGCCAACATCAGACAATCGAATCTTGTCGGTGGCGCTCTATCTCCGGCTGAGTGACGTCATCGTGGTGACCGGTGACAGAAACTTTAGAAACAAGGCACGTGCAGAGAACATCACTGCCATGCTGCCGGAAGAGTATAGAGGCGGAAGTCCAAATCAGACAGGGCGTCGCGACGCAGGAGGAAAACGCAAATGAGCAGACATGACGAGGCACGCTATCAGATCGAACGCCAACGGCGTCAGGATCTTTTTAACCAGCGTGTTCGAGAGACGACTTGCACTTACCTCGCGCGATATCGCGGTATTCTGGAAGATGTGCAAAGCCAAGGCCTTAACGAATACGTTCAGGCAGAGTTCTCTGAGCTGGAGAGGGAGCTGGCAAGTCTGACACGTCTTGTCAAGAGCGATCCTGCCGCAGCGCGAGACCGCAGCATTGAGTTAGGGCGACAGGTGCATGCACTGCCACGACATGCACGAGGAATGAGACAGGCATACATCGAGGCACAACGCCAAGCCGAAGAAGCAGCCAGAGAAGAGGCTCGCCGTAGAGTCGAACAAGAGGCTAAGGCGCGGGACGAGTTGGAAACCGCGTGGCAAGACGAGTTGATGCGTTGGGCAGACCCATTGGCCAGGCAGTTGGCTTTCAAATCGCTGTCCGAAGCTCGGGCACGCCTGATGGGGGTGAATAGCCATACGTCGATCGCTGAGCTTCGAACGGCGATTGGAACGATCAAGGCCGAGTACGAGCAGCGATCTCGGCAGATCAGAGAGAAGGAGTCCAAAGCAGCAGAGGAAAGTGCGTCAGTGGATGCATTGCAATTATGTCGTGAGCAGATCGCATCCGTCGGTGGCGGAGCAGCAGAGCGCGCTCAAGCATTGGGATCGATGCTCAATTCAACCAGCGCGATGTCGCCCGAAGAGGTATCTAGGCGATTGGTTGAAGTCACCCGAGATCTCGATGCTGTCGTGGTTGATGAGAGTTGCAGGCGCGAGGTTGTGCAGGCCGTATACCGCGCACTGGAG
>JBOFIQ010000345.1:0-6313 GCA_051650245.1 Propionibacteriaceae bacterium
GGGTCTGGCCTCAGTGGTGACTGGTCTGTGCTTCTTCGTCGCGATGTTCCTTGCCCCGCTAGTGAACATGGTCCCTTCTGAAGCAGCGGCGCCAATTCTGGTATTCGTCGGCTTCCTCATGATGTCGCAGGTGACCGAGATCGATTGGACCGATACAGAGGTGGCTTTGCCGGCCTTCTTGACTATCGTGCTCATGCCGTTTGCATACTCGATCACAGCGGGTATCGGTGCTGGCTTCATCTTCTTCGTCATCATGAAGCTCATCAAGAACAAGATCCGCGATATTCACCCGCTGATGTGGGTTGTTGCGCTGGCGTTCCTGCTCTTCTTTGCCCAGGGCATCATCATGAATGCGATGAACTAAATAATAGGTTGGCTCAGCAGCCCGTTCCGGTCACCGGGGCGGGCTGGCTGTCTTTGGTATCGAGGAAGACGGCGATTGTGTGAGTATCGTGCCCACTGATCCGCTGAGCAGGATGTAACTGACGTAGTGGAAGCCCCGCAATGTCGGTGACTAATGGTTGTGCTGCGGTGAGATCAGTATGGTCCTGGACCGTGACAGCGCGATGGGCAAGCCAGGCTTCGAGAAGTACGCGGCGGGCGCGCTGGCGATCTGGTGGGGCAGGCTGCCCAGCTAAGAGAGCCTCGACGTCGGCATGGGTAGGATCGTCGGGGCGTTGTGGCGACGGTAAATGCTGTGGTCCCAGGATCGGTCCGAGTTGATTAAGCCAGGTAGCTTTGGGTTTGTGAGGGCGGGTATCAAACCGGTCACGAGCAAAAGCGCGGAACTCCTCGGCGCGCTGGGGGTTGCGTAGCCGGGTAATATCGTCTGCTTTGATGAGGTAGATGCGCACAGCCATACAGTGAGCGTAGCGAAGCAATTGCCCAGTTGGAGTGTTTGTTAGGGTCACCTGAGCTAAGCTGTGGGCGGAGGAGGAGAGCATGAGCGATCTGATTGATACCACGGAGATGTACCTTCGAGTTATTGCAGAGCTGGAAGAAGAGGGCACCACCCCGATGCGGGCGAGAATTGCCGAGCGCTTCGACCAGGCAAGCCCGACGGTGTCACAAACGGTGGCGCGTATGGAGCGTGACGGTTTGGTCATCGTCAATGAGGACCGTTCGTTGTCGCTGACGACCGAAGGGAATCGTCGTGCTATTGCGGTGTTGCGTCGCCACCGGCTAGCAGAATGCCTCCTGATCAATATGCTGGGCATCCCGCTGGATCGTGCTCATGAGCAGGCCTGCCGTTGGGAACATGTATTGACTGAGGAGGTCGAGCGTAGTATCTGCGCCAAGCTGGGCCATCCTGATGTTACTCCATATGGCACCTTGATCCCTGGTCTTGATGACATTGGGGAAGACCATTGCCGTGTTGACGAGACTCCGCTCAGCGCTGCTGATGAAGCAGCAATCGGCCTAGTCACCGTGTTGCGCCTGGGCGAAAATATCCAGTCCTACCCAGATTTGCTCACGGACGTGATTGCTGCTGGCATCGTGCCAGGGGTTGAAGTCACGCTCTCACGTCGTGGCACGACAGTGATTTTGACTCGTGGAGATGAGGCAGTGAGTATTCCGGCAGCGGCTGCTCACGCAATCAGCGTACGGTAAGCGATGACCGCTCTGGACCCTACGGTTGTTCGCACTCTAGTCGATGCTCATCTCTATGAAGCAGTAGGAGAGCTACTCGACGCAAGTGCGACGGGGCAGGAGTTTAGCCAGACCCGATCACTTGCTGATTTTGCTCGGCGGATTCTTGATCTTGATGCCGAAGATTTTCAAGAACTTGCTGCTGAACATCCGGGGCCCTGGTCGCGTGCGGTGACGGGTGCGTCATTCCCGCTCCGGCCACAAGACCCACTTCGAGGTGCTTTAGGATCGCTGGTTCCACTCGTAGAACTCATGCTTGAGGTTCTTGATCTGCGGGCGCGCCGTCGCGAACCACAGCTTCTCGTGGTGACGACACATCTGTTGGGGGAATATCTGCCGCAGCTCGCGTGGGAGGCCCGTCTTGGCCATGGCGGTGACCCGAGTCGTTTGCCGCACGATGTTGGCGAGCGATGGGGTAGCGACGACACATCCTGCTGCCATAATTCAGCATTACGAGCCGCAGCGAAACGCACGCTCCATGTGGGGACAGGCGATATCGAAGGTTTCACCACATATTTAGATCGATTCCATTCACGTCAGGGCGCTGCGTTAGCGACCTGCGCGATGAATGTCGCGGTGACCAAGCCAGGGGATCGTCCTGATGTCGGAACAGTATGCCGAAATCCTTGTAGTTGGGCTTTGCGCGGTAGCAAGCAAGACCGCTCAAGTTTGGATGCGCGTTGTCGCTTGGCGCTGATCTTTGCGGCATCGCCAGTGATCGCACTACGACATCATGCTCCGGTGGGTCATTTCTTTGGCGTGCCGTCAATGGAGGAAATCGCTGAGGCATGGCAGATCACCTGGGAGCGTCTGAATCAGCCCTGGAATGATGGTTTAAATCCGTTGCATGGCAGTGGAATGAGCGGATATCCAGAACGGAATGAAGCTCTACCGGGGCTGGCTCAGCTTGTCAGCGTAATTGCTGATCGTCCGCTCGGGCCGAGCCGGGTTATCCGAGATATTGGTGAAGCAATTGCTCAATCATTAGGTGCTGCTGAAATTTCTGCAATAGCTGGGGAATAACCAGGGTCACGGTAGCGTTGTACTCACGAGGAAAGGAACCACCAGCATGCTGCAGCTCACCGAAGAAAACTTCATGTCTACCATCCAGGAGAACGAGACGGTCTTCATTGACTTCTGGGCACCCTGGTGTGGCCCGTGTAAGCAATTTGGGCCGATCTTTGAAAAGGTTGCCGAGGCTCATCCCAAGGCAGTATTCGCCAAACTTAATACCGACGAAAATCAGGCAATTGCCGGTGCGCTTGGCATCATGTCGATTCCGACGGTGATGGCATTCCGTGGCGGTTACATGGTGTACGGCAAGCCCGGTGCGATGAACGCGACTGAGTTCGAGAAGATCGTCGCTCAGGTTGAGGCATTGTCGATGGATGAAGTGAAAGCTCAGGCTGAAAAGTTCACCACAGAGTAGTACCTAGAGTCTTTGTGATTAGTGCAAAGCGACCCCCTCCGCTGTAGCGGTAGGGGGTCGCTTTATCAGTGCGCCCCTGGCAAGAATCGAACTTGCGACGCCGGCCTTAGGAGAGCCGCGCTCTATCCACTGAGCTACAGAGGCTGACATGGTCAAGGCTACCGGTTCTGCGGGCTTGGGGTGAAATACCTCATTGGCTGTGGGCTTGCTGTGAGCCAGATTTTGCCACTAGATCTTGTTGCATTGATAGTTTATGCTGAAAGCACAAGAGCGGTGCTTAGGGTCAAGGTCACCTGGGGTGGGAGGACGTGATCACGGAGCGCCGCTCTTTCCTTGCCCTTATTAGCCCGTAAGATCGAACAATGAGCGAACAAGGTCTTGCCGCAGCGGTCACGAAGATGCGTGATGCGGGTGTAAACGAAACAGCAATCAAGGTTTTTGCACACCTCTATGGTGAGGTTGAAGCCGGAGCAACAGGAACTATCCCGGAGGCATCGATCCGTCCGGTTGTTGATCCGGCAGCTTTTACTCCGACCGGGAAGGTCTCAGACAGCGATCTTGAGGCGTTAAGTAAAACTGTCATCATCAAACTCAACGGTGGTTTGGGCACATCTATGGGGTTGGACGCAGCTAAAACACTCCTGCCGGTGCGTGAAGGGGTGTCATTCCTCGACATCATCGTGCGTCAGATTCTGGATGCACGTGAGCGCTATGGGGTACGTCTGCCGCTGATTTTCATGAACTCATTTCGCACCGATGCCGATACGCTGGCAGCGCTAGCCCCCTACGAGCAGCTTGCTGTTGATGATCTTCCGCTGTCCTTTATTCAGAGCCAAGAGCCCAAGCTCACTGCGGATACGTTGGAGCCGGTGTCGTGGCCGCAAGACCCGTCGCTGGAATGGTGCCCGCCAGGACATGGTGAGCTGTTTAGCGCGCTCGTATCGACGGGGCTGCTCGACCAACTCATCGCGCAGGGCTACCGTTTCGCTTCGGTTTCTAATGGCGACAATCTTGGGGCTGCTCCCGATCCTGAGATGGCCGGAGCGGTGGCTACTTCAGCAGCACCGTTTATTGCGGAGGTGTGCCGTCGGACGCCAAACGACCGCAAGGGTGGGCACGTCGCGGTGCGCAAGGCTGACGATCATCTCATCTTGCGCGATCTCGCGATGACTGACCCGCAGGATCTGGAGTACTTTGAAGATATTGAGCTTCACGCCTACTTCAACACCAATAACTTGTGGTTTGATCTGCATGCGCTCAAAGAACTTCTCGAACGCAATGATGGCTTCTTGCCGTTGCCGCTGATTCGCAACCTGAAAACCGTTGATCCGACACAACCGGAATCCACCCCCGTGATTCAGATCGAGTCCGGGATGGGAACAGCGATTGAACTATTTGATGGCGGTTTAGCACTAGAAGTCCCCAGAGATCGATTCCTTCCGGTGAAGACCACCAATGAATTGCTCTTGGTGCGTTCTGACATCTTTGATCTTGGTCCAGACTGGCGCTTGCGAGCACGTCGCGATCAGCTCCCTGAGATCACGCTGGCTGCCCAGTACTACAAGACGATGGCTGATTTTGAGCAGCGAGTTCCGGTTGCGCCATCGTTAATTGGCGTGGATAGTTTGACGGTTGCGGGGGACTGGACCTTCGCTCTCGGCGTCGTGCTCAACGGCGATGTGGTCTTGCCACAGACGCAGCAGGCAGAGACTTTGCCCGCATGAGCCAGTGGCATCGAGCAGTTGCTTTCGCATTGACGGGAGTGACGCTAGATCTGGCTGATGATGGCTCTCTTGACTGGGACCAGTTGCGAGAGCAATTAGCCGCTGCGGGCTGGGGTGCTGCAGCAATCGCTGCGCTCAAACATGAGCGTATGGTTGAGCAGTTGCCGTGGCCGGTGCCGATTCCGGCTGAACTGCGCCAAGGCTGTGGTTTTGCACAACTGGCAGCAGCAGTTGCGGCGGCAGAAGATCAGTTGGGGTTGCGGGTCGCGGAACAACCAGCAACCCCAACCCGTCCGCTGACAGAGGCAGAGCGACGTCTCATGGCTGATCTACCACCGCACTTTGGTCGAATCTAACAGCGTAAAAAGAGTTGTGGCGCTCACCATAAGGTGAGCGCCACAACGAATATGTGAGACAGAAAGGGCTTAGGCCTTCTTCTCGGCAAGAAGATCGCGGATCTCCTTGAGGTAGTCATTGGTCTCGGGCTCAGCTTCCGGATCTTCCTTCTTGAAAGCCTCAGACGGCTTCACAACGCAGAAGTAGATAACGAAGGCGAGGATGACGAACGAGACGAGTGCAGTCAAGAACTCACCATAGTTGATGCCCACGATGTTGAGCTTATCGAAGTTGGGCTGGCCGCCGAACTTGCCGATGATGTCCATGAGGATCTTGGTGAACTTGGTCACGACGGCAGCAAAGGCACCGCCCATGATGAACGCAACAGCAAGCTCGATGAGGTTGCCACGCATAAGGAACTGCTTGAAGCCCTTCATTTTCTCCTAATTTCTGGTGATACTCGGGTAAATCACCGAGGACTAACTTTACCGGTGTAAGGCCTGAAGCGTCGGCATTTGCATTATCAACTAGTTTCTCTTAGGAAATTTTCACCACAACGCTAATGCGATCTGCGCTGTGAGCTTGGGCAAGAGCTTGAGCGCCTTCGGCCGTGGTAGCGATGATGATCAGGACCGCATCGGAACTTGTCGTACCGAAGCCAGAACCAGACTTTTTTGCAGGTATTGCCAACACCCGTGCGTCTTGGGCAAGGACCCGGGCGCTACTTTCCCCAGTAGCCAAGACGTCGATGATGTCACCGGGGCTGAGTAACGCAGCCACGTCAGCATCCCCAAGTTTTACCGGAACGATGACGTGCCCTTGAGTAACGCTGCCCCAACTATGGCTGACGATACTTGCCCCATGCAGTATCGAATTGCGGGGGAGAGCCGTCGTGACGAGCTTGCCTACAGCTTCTGACATAGTGCGTAATGCTGTGCTGGGAACTGCGCTTGACGGGAGCTGGCGAATCTCAACATCACTTTCAGTAAGGACAGTTCCGCCAGGAACATCTCGTACTGCCACGACAACAGCTGTCGTGGCTGCTGGATGTGGCTGAAGCGCCATCACGACGCAGAACAGGCTGAGCCCAGCCATGAGTGTCGCGGTAAGGCGACGATGCCGGGTCACGATACGGGCCAGTGAGCGTAGCGGTGCAGGAGTCATACCTGCACTA
>JBOFIQ010000346.1:0-2218 GCA_051650245.1 Propionibacteriaceae bacterium
TGGTAATGGTGCTCCAATTGGCGGGCTCAAGGTTTGCACCGAGAATGCGTGGTTCGCAGCCCGTCCCTCAGGAACTGAAGACGTCTACAAGATCTACGCAGAATCATTGCTCAGCCAGAACCATCTCGGTGAGGTACAAAGCGCTGCACGCGATCTGGTAGATCAGGTCTTGCGCTAATAAGAAGTGGGGGCTAGCAGCCGTCATCTCGGGTTGGCGGCTGCATTGGCTTACGAAGACCCATCCGCTGAATAACACGCTGGATGGTGAGGTCACGCTGCTCAGGGTGGGCGACATAGCGAATATCGCGTAGTCCTTGGGCCTGAGCGGCTGACTCAAAGACGAAGTGCCCATAGCCAAAGATCCGACCCCAGAAGGGTTGGTAGAGCGAGATATCGAGAATGCGCGACATGGGCATGGTGGCCAGACGCTGATTAAAGATTCCTGAAACGCGAAAAACGCGCATATTCGTGATGACGAACCGGTCCATATTGGCGGCATGGATCTGCACCATGCCCCAGATCACGAGCGCCAAGCCAATCACGAGCGGGAATAAGAAAAACCTGCCGACCATAGGCATAGCGAGAAATAGACAGCACCCGATAAGGCACGCAGAGACTGGTATGACCTTCGTGATCCAGTGTTTGCGTACCTCGTCAATGATGATCTCACCCTCATCCTCAAGCAGATGTAGCTCAGGGTGGGGGTCAAGGAAGCGCTCAAGAGCCGACATAAGGTCGTGCGTTAGCGGGCTAACGACTCAAAGAATCGCCCGATGGCCTTAAACGCTTGGAAGAAGTTACGAACCGCAGCAGCGGCATCTTCTGGGCGCGTAAATAGGTAATACAGAGCAAAGGCGATGACAAAAGTCCATAGGGCGCGCTTCAACCATTTCGACATGGCGTGCTCCTTTCATGGGGAAGGCGAGAGCATGCGTCATGAGCCATTCTTCACTATCCCAGCACCAAAGAGCTAGCGGCGCGCCGAACGTGATGTGGCTTACGTTGCTGACACCGTCGCAAGGACGTGATCAGCGGCACTATATGGATCAATTTTTCCATCACGGACATCTGCTGCGATGGCTGAGAATGAGTCTTTACCTTCGGCGATGATGCGTTCGCGGATCGTGCCCAATACCAGTGATTCAATCTCAGATTGTGCACGTTTGAGCCGACGATCAGACCAGGCAGAGGTCTGCTCCCCTGCCCGACGATGCTGTTCAATGGCCGTGAGTAAGTCATCAATATGTTCATCGCAGGAAGCCACGATTGAGACGATCGGCGGCTGCCACTGATCGTCAGCAAAATCGCCAAGGGCGATGTTATTGCGTAGCTCGCGAGCTAGTTCTGGAGCACCATCGCGATCGGCTTTATTGACGACGAAAACATCACCAATTTCAAGGATCCCAGCTTTTGCCGCCTGAATCCCATCACCCATCCCCGGCGCCAACAAAACTAACGTCGTATCTGCTGCTGACGCGATCTCTACCTCACTTTGGCCAACGCCAACTGTCTCGACCAAAACTGTATCGAAACCAGCAGCGTCGAAAACCCGCAAGGCTTGTGGGGCCGCTGCAGAAAGCCCACCTAGATGTCCACGGGAAGCCATTGAGCGGATATAGACACCAGGATCAGTGGCGAAACGTTGCATACGTACGCGATCACCAAGCAGAGCACCACCAGAAAATGGTGATGATGGATCGACGGCAAGGACACCAACCCGTTGGCCTTGCGCTCGTAGTGCGTGAACCAGTGCAGCGGTTGTTGTTGATTTTCCAACACCAGGTGAACCTGTAAGCCCAATGATGTGGGCCCGTCCAGTGTCTGGGGCCATGAGCGCCATGGCCTCGCGTAGATCTGCAGAATCGTTCTCTACCATGGAAATGAGGCGCGCAATAGACCGAATCTGGCCATTGCGCGCCTCATGAACAAGCTTGGATACGTCGGTCACCCGACCACCATAGCGGGTCTGTTACTTCGTCAAAATAAGAGCATCGCCTTGCCCGCCACCGCCACAGAGAGCAGCAACTGCAGTGCCTTGTCCGCGTCGTTGAAGTTCGAGCGCAAGATGAAGAACCACACGCGCGCCAGACATCCCCAGCGGATGACCAGTAGCGATAGCACCGCCATGGATATTGACCTTGGCCTCAACCTCTGCAGCGGAAAGACCCAGATCACGAGCAGAAGAAACCCCCACTGCAGCAAAGGCCTCGTTGATCTC
>JBOFIQ010000347.1:0-1488 GCA_051650245.1 Propionibacteriaceae bacterium
AACGGTATCGTGCGTGGGGACTGCCGATAAGCTCGAAGCAACAGTCATCCCGGCGGCTGGACTGGAACTAGATTTCATCCCCCGCGTGCCAATGCCGCGTTCGCTGACGCTGGACGTACTGCGGTTGCCTCGACGCTTAGGTGGCGCAGTGGCGACAACTCGTCAGATCTTGCAGAAACGGAACGCAGACGTCGTTATTGGCTTCGGCGGTTTTGTTTCGACGCCGGCTTACCTGGCGGCTGTATCGCTAGGGGTTCCGGTCATTATTCATGAGCAGAATGCTCTTCCCGGACTGGCCAATAAGTTGGGTTCACGGTTTGCAAAAAAGGTATGCGTGACCTATCCCAATACCCCCTTGCGCGAAGCGCAACATGTGGGACTCCCGCTGCGGCGCGCTATAGCTGAACTTGATCGGGGGCAGAGCCGGGCTGCGGCGCGGTCAGCATTGGGGCTGATCGGTGATCGTCCCACGGTGTTGGTTAGCGGAGGATCGCTGGGGGCGCAGTCAATCAACCATGCGACGCAAGAGGCAACAGCGCAGATACTGAGCCAGGGCTACGACATTATCCATGTGTGGGGAGCAAAGAACTTCACCTCGGATGTGGTTCCGATTGCGGATTCTGAGACGGGAGCGACGTATCTTCCGTTGGCCTATGCGGAGGCGATGGAACAGACCTATGCTGCCGCCGATTTTATGGTGGGTCGGGCAGGGTCAAATACGGTGTGTGAAACAGCAGCGGTGGGGTTGCCGCAGCTTTACATCCCGCTACCCCATGGTAATGGTGAACAAGCGCTTAATGCCAAGGCCTTCGTGGAAGCCGGAGCTGGAGTCATCATCGAGGACGCGGCGCTCAACGGAGAGCTTTTGGCACAGCAGGTGACGAGCTTCCTTAGTGATCCAGCGCGCCTGGCGCAGATGGCACAGGCTGGGGTAGCGCTGGTACCGCCAGATGCTGCACGGGTGATTGCACAGTTGGCTGTATCGGAGGGTGGACATCATGCTACGTAAACCAGTGGAGATTACTCCTGCAACTGCGCTAGGGCGTACCCACTTCATCGGTGTTGGCGGCGTCTCCATGTCGGGGATTGCGCGTTTGCTCGCTGAGCGAGGACATACCGTGTCGGGCTGTGATCGTGAAGAAAGCCGGGCTTTGGAGCCGTTGCGTAGTGCTGGCGTCGAGGTCATGATCGGCCATGACGAGGCGCACCTGGGCGACATCGATACGGTGGTTTTTAATTCGGCGGTAACCCCGTTGAACCAAGCTGAGCTAGAACGTGCTCAGCACAGTGGCATACGGATGCTGCACCGCTCAGCGGCCTTAGCTTCATTGATGACGGGAAAGCGCGGTATCGGGATCTCGGGTTCGCACGGGAAAACGACGACCACCGGCATGGTGATTGATGCCCTGGCCACTCTTGATCCGTCCTATATGGTCGGATCGACGCTGGCGACCTCTGGCGTTGGTGCCAAGGATGGTACAGGTGAGT
>JBOFIQ010000348.1:0-1651 GCA_051650245.1 Propionibacteriaceae bacterium
GTGAGTTGTTTTCTCCATCGAAGGTGGCACAGGCATGATCCGGCTACCGAACAAGCTGTACCGGTTCGAGGAAACCGTCCTGGCTGACTTCGTCACCATCATGCGCGCCATGGGAGAGGAGCCCCTCACCGTGTCTGAACTCCACCGCGAGATCTCCGCCGCGATCCCCACCGAAGAATTCATCGATGCGCTCACACTCCTGCTCGCCCTGGGCAGAATCCAACTCGACACCGACAGTGGGGTGCTCACCCATGCTCACTAGACTCTGGTCACCCGCCTTCAAACACAACGGCACGACACGACCGGCCATCGAGTTCCACGCTGGACTCAACATCGTCGAAGGAGCAGACGGGGCCCAGAACTCCATTGGCAAGTCCACACTGCTCCAGATCATCGACTACATCTACGGCGGGAAGGACTTCGCCAAGTCCAGCGCTGTAACCCTGCCGCAGGCCGTTGGGCACCACATCGTCTACTTCTCCCTACGGATAAACGGCACCGAGCACCACTTCAGCCGCGACACCTCCCGCCCGGGGATCGTGACCGCCTACAGCGACCCCAGCTGGAAGAGCAAGACACACGAGCTGGGTATCGATGAATACGCAGCGTTCCTCCTGAGTAGCTACGGGCTGGCTGAGACTGGCACGACGTGGCGCGACCTGGTTGGCAGGTTTTCTCGCGATGATGAGTCCGACCTCGCCCTGCTGGACCGTCCCCTAGCTTCCGTACCCCAGGAAGCTGATACGGCTGGTGCGGCTGTGCTGCTCCGTCTGCTTGGTGCGTTCAACGAGATCGAGCAAATCCAAGCGCGCTACGACCAAGTGATCAAGGAAACTGCGGCACTTGACACGATGGCGAAGGGCCACTACTCCAACTACATCCGATTCACCAAGAAGAGCGAACGAGATCAGGCTGCCAAGGAGCTCGTTCAGGCTCGTGCCCAAGCCTTGCAGGTGCGCCGCCAAGGCGACTTAGGCCTTTTCGACCAAGAACGTCAAGCACGCAATGAGCAAGCGCTCCTGCGGGCAGCGCTCCGTCCTGTAACCGAACAGTACGATCTGCTCCGCGGGAAACTCGCGCTCGTTGAGGCGACGCTTGCTGGCCAGACACGGATCACCACCGAAGACTTGAAAGAGTTCTACACCTTCTTTCCCGAGGCTGAACGTGCCAAACTAGAAACGATTGAGTTCTACCACCACGAACTATCCGGGATCCTCGCGGACCAGCTCAATGAGCAGCGCCTCATCTACCAAGCCCAAGCGGCGCAACTCCAGCAGGCCATCAAAGATCAGAAGGCGCGCATCGTGGCGTTGGGGGAGTCCGTCCAACTTGATGACGAGACCTACAACAAATCGCTGGAACTCCACACGAAGATCACGCGGTTGGAAGAACAGATCAACACCTACGACCGCAACCAGCAGCTCAAGGGCGAACGCAAGGAGCTGCAGAAGAAGCTCGAGGATGTCATCCCCGCAACGCTGGACGCCCTCGCCGCCAAGCTCAATACCCAAATGCGCGAAATCAACGATTCCCTGTACCCGGATGACCGGCGCATCAGCCCAACCATCACCTTCAAGGCAGCGAAGAAGGGTGTCTCCTACACCTTCAACCACAATGGCGACACTGGATCAGGAGCCAAGTCCAAGAACCT
>JBOFIQ010000349.1:0-1484 GCA_051650245.1 Propionibacteriaceae bacterium
AGCGGCCACAGGTCATCCCGGTCACGGTGTACATCGTGGTAGTCATGCCCCTACTTTATGTGGTTCTTGGCGTGGGACAAGGGCAACGACAAGGCACTGTGGAAAATCTGTGGAAAACTTTCTCGATATTTCTCTCGGTTCTCCGCACGTCGCACTGAAAATCAGTGTAAGGGCACTCCACCGCTAGCCACAGTTACCCCAGCAACTCAGAAAAATTATTTTCTGTGCACATCTAAGAAATTACGTTTCTCCTTGTCAAAGTAGATTTTAAAGAGTTTTCCAGTAGTTATCCACATATGGTTCCCCAGGTTGTCCACGGGTCTACCGGTGATTCCCACAGTTTGCCCAGAGTTATCCACAAGTGCCTGTGGAGGACACGCTAGCGATCTCTTGGCACCGCACCCCATTGGGGCCTAGAGTCGTGGATCACGTGCTGGAGATCACTAGGGTCTCCCACGGTCTTCGGGGGAATTGTCAGTGCCACCGCGTACTGTCGGAATGGCACTCACAGAAGGGGAGAACGTGTCGCTCACTGAGCTTGATTTTGACGAGGCACATGCGTCGCAAATTGACCGCACACCACCACAAGATGTCCCAGCAGAGCAATCTGTTCTCGGGGCTATGTTGCTGTCGAAAGACGCCATCGCCGACGTCTCGGAGATCCTCAAAGGGGCAGATTTCTATCAGCCCAAACATGAGCTGATCTTCGATGCAATCCTTGAACTCTATTCTCGTGGCGAGCCTGCTGACGCCATTACGGTTGCCTCATCGCTGACCAAACGCTACCCCGTCACACAGTGGGGTGGGCCGATCTACCTCACCGATCTTTTGGCCTCTGTCTCCATTGCATCCAATGCTGAGTACTACGCACGGATCGTGGCAGAGAAGGCTACGTTGCGGCGCCTCTTAGAAGCCTCTATTCGTATCAGCCAGATGGCAATGCAAGGCCAAGGCGATGCTCGCGACATTGTCGATACTGCGCAACAAGCGATCTACAACGTCAGCACCGGAAAAACCACCGAGGATTACCGGCCATTAACCGAATTGATGCAGCCCGTCATCGATGAAATTGAGGTGCTGAGCCAGCGTCAAGGCGAGATGTCTGGCGTCCCCACTGGTTTTGCTGGACTCGATGAACTCACCCATGGGCTTCATCCTGGCCAAATGGTCATCATTGCGGCCCGTCCTGCCGTTGGTAAATCAACCCTCGGCCTCGATATCTGCCGCTCTGCCTCCATCAAACATGGTTTGACCAGTGCCATCTTCTCTTTGGAAATGAGCCAGTCTGAGATCGTGACCCGACTTTTGTCAGCAGAAGCCAGCATCAACTTCTCTAGCTTGCGCAAAGGCGATCTCCGCGACGACGACTGGGAAAGTATTGCTTCGGTGACGTCGCGCGTCTCAGAAGCACCACTATTCATTGACGATTCGCCGAACCTCACCATGATGGAGATCCGCGCTAAAGCCCGCAGGCTTAAGCAAAC
>JBOFIQ010000350.1:0-4818 GCA_051650245.1 Propionibacteriaceae bacterium
GGCAGCAGTGGTGGCGCGATAATGCGTCGATTCAGACTGAGGAGCTGGCCAAGCTCGCAACTCAGGATGCGCACTAGCACGGGATAGAACCCCAACGTAGGTGGTGTGTCTGGATTACTTCCAGACGCACCACCTTTGCTTATGCCTCCACATCAGCACATAAAGGAAGGGTGGGCTGGTTCCTGCGCCAGCCCACCCTCGTCTATGACCCTCTGCTAATCGAGGGGTAATCGCCCTTCAAAGGGCACGGAAAGGACCAAAGTGGTGTGGGTTGAGCAATTGACGTTCGTGCGAATCTGGCTCAACAGTGTTTCCAGATGGCTTGACGCGCCTACGCGAACCATGAGGATGTAGCTTGAATCCCCAGCAACGCTGTAGCAACTGACGATCTCAGGGATCGCGCGCAGCTTGGTCGGGACGTTCTCCGGTTCAGACGGGTCGATCGGAGCTAAGGCGATGAAGGCGGTCAAGGCCTTGCCCAATTCCTCATGATTGACCTTCGCGGTGTAGCCGGTGATGATGCCACGCTGCTCAAGGCGGCGGACACGTTGCTGAGCTGCAGACGTTGATAGTCCGGTCTCTCGGCCAATATCGGTGAAACTCATGCGGCCATCCTTCGATAGCAACGCAAGAATTTGTTGGTCAATGCTTTCCATTGCCATATCGTGCCACGATTGTTTGCGTGACCGACACCTCATTAGTGCTCTTTGATACCGCGTCGTTATATTTCAGGGCTTTTTATGCCCTTCCGGATAGTTTGGTGGGCAAAAATGGGCTCCCCACCAATGCCGTGCGTGGGCTGTGCGACTTTGTCGCGTATTTCCTCAACCAGGGTTATTCCCATGCTGTGTGTTGTTGGGATGTTGATTGGCGACCAGCATGGCGCGTCGAAGCGGTGCCCAGTTATAAGACCCATCGGCTAGCTGATCCGACAGCAGCCGACGTCGCAGTGCCTGCTAATCCGCGAGGAGCGTTACGTGCAGTGCGTGCGGCAGAGTTATTCGATGAGAGCACTCCAGATGCGCTGAGCCGTCAGATCCCGTGGTTACTTGAGTTGCTGACAGTTGCGGGTATTCCCGTCATCGGTGCAGACGGCTATGAAGCTGATGACGTGATTGCGACGCTGGCACGGCAATCCCCCATACCCGTCGATATCATCACAGGCGACCGCGACCTCTTCCAATTAGTGTCACAACGCGATGAGATCCGAGTGCTCTACACAAGTAAAGGCGTCAAACATCATGACGTGATGGATACCGCCGCAGTGCTGGCAAAGTATCAGGTGCCCCCTGACCTCTACGCCGATTTTGCGCTACTGCGCGGTGACGCCTCTGATGGGCTCCCTGGAGTTGCTGGGATCGGTGAGAAGACCGCAGCACGGCTCTTGGCGCAGTACGGCGATATTGTGCAGATAAGCCACGCTGCGCAAGACCCGACCTCGGCGCTAGCACCTAGCGTGCGAGCCAAGCTCCTTGCCGGGAACGACTATCTGCATCGTGCCCGCCCCGTCGTCCAGGTTGCTCATGATATTGCCCATAAACTGACATGGGACGAGCTACGTCCGCAGGGCGTTGCTGATCGTGATCGACTAGATCAGTTACTGGATCAGTGGAATCTGGGACAGCCTGGTCAGCGCTTTCGAGATGCCGTGCTCGCGGCACAACATCGGACGCAGTGCTGAGCGCATGTGAATCATCCGTCAGACTGGAACTAGCGAAGGAGGAGCGATGGCACGGCAAGGTGGCTGGCACGGATTAGCCAAGATGGCATGGCCTTGGGGTAGCGAGGAAGCTGAATCGACGCCGAAGGCAGGTCTAGTGATCGCTGGTGGTGGGGCTCGGGCAAGTTTCGAGATCGGTGCACTGCGCTATCTCTATGAGCACACGGATTTCACCGCCGAAGTGATCTGCGGCACGAGTGCTGGATCAATGTTGGCTGCCACCATCGGTCAATATGCAGGCCATGATGACCAGCTCGCTGCAATTCGTGCTTTTGAAACAGCCTGGCGTTCGATGAGTTCGTCGGAGGATATGTTCGCTCCCCGCGAGTGGTTTGCTCGACTCCAGGCCTTGCTTCCAGAACTCCAGACGCTAGTCCCCGCAGTACAAACGCCAGTAAACGATGACGATGTTGTCGAGGAAGAACGACGTAATACGTGGTTCCGCCTCCCCCAGCTTGAGTTCCCAACGTGGGCTGGACGACGCCGGGAAGTTACTCCTGAGGACAACTCTGACATTACAGAGCCAGGACCTGACCAACACTTTCATCCGTTATTGGGGTTTGCTCCTGAGCCAGAAGGCGATCATGGGCACGGCTGGACTCCAACGGCGCTGTGGTCAATTCTCAACGCTCTGCCTGGGTTAGGGCGGTTCTCTTCAGATCTGCCCAAGATCTTGCGTGGTGCTGAACTGACGCGCGCGATGTATCGTCCTGGTGCGATCTTGCGCACGCTGCTGTCGGATGAGTTCTTTAGCCCTGAGCGGTTGGCGCACTCTGGCGTGGAAACACGCTTGGCTATGACCTGCGTCGAGACTGGGCAGTTGCGCTACATCACGGGCACTGGGGTCCTTGTCGATCGTGATAATCAGCCAGTGCCCCATGAGGAACCCCAAGACATCGTCATGGGATTGCTCGCCTCATGTTCGATCCCGGCAGTTTTTGCTCCAGTACCGCTAGGTAAGTCGCATTATCTCGATGGCGGTATCCGGGAGAATTGCCCTGCAGAAATGGCTATCGGTCATTTAGGCGCGACCCAGCCGTGGGTCATTATTGCCAGTCCCGCTGGGCTTGCTCCTGATCCGCAAGCGGCGCAGGGCACCATCATTGATCTGGTCTTCCGCTGCACCATGATTCAAAGCGACGAGACACAACGCGATGAGATTGAGTATGCTCAGTCGGCTGGTGCCAAGGTTATCGATCCTGAGGTTGATGTTCATGACACTCGCACAGTCGATCCAGGACTCATCGACATCAACATTGCCTATGGCTGGATGCGTGGCCAAGATGTCGTCGAATCTTTGCCCGATACTGAAGTTGCGCTCCATCGCACGATTACCCAGATGCGACGTCGGTGCTGGCAGGTAGAAGAACGGCTGTATGGCCCCACTGCAGTATCTGACAGCGGCGAAACAGAATTGGCTCTCACGGAGTTGATTTCCGCGAAGTTCAGTTTGCGTGATGCAGTCGCAGCCTGCCAGTGGCCGCTGCCTGAAGGCGCACAGCAGTGGTGGTGTCAGTATGAGCAGCACCAGTTTGAGATTGATCGTCCCCCGTCGTGGGCGACGATGGTCTAACAGATGGTGGTGGCCCCCAAGCACCGGCTTGGGGGCCACCACCATCTGCGTGGGTTAGTGGCTAAGCGCAGCATTCCACGGACGCATCTTGGTGGTGGCTCGTACTGCATCGGCAGAAACGCCCAGCGCGGTCAGGAAGATCGCCATTCGGACTGCAACCCCATTATCGGTCTGCTTGAAGATCGCCAGCCCAGGCAAGGAATCGACGTCGGCGGCAAGATCATAGGCATCCTTGCGGGCATCGCGCGGGAGCGGATGGCAGATGATGATGTCTTGCTTGCCCGCTTCAGCCAAGATGGCGTGGTTGAGCAAGTTACCCGAGATATTGGCCGTCGCGAGGACTTCCTCAGTCATCCGCTCCCGCTGAACCCGGGTGCAGTAGACGATGTCGGAGCCGTGCAAGGCATCATGGACCGTGGCGCACTCGATAACCTTATGTCCACGCTCTGTGACGTAATCGGCGACGTATTGGGGCAATTCCAGTGATGGCGGAGCAAAGATACGGAAGGTCACGTCGTGGTAGAGGCTCATGAGTTTCATCAGCGAGTGGACCGTACGGCCGTACTTGAGATCACCCATGATGGCGATAGTGCAGCCATCCATGGGCTTGCCCTTGGCACTCATCTCCCGGCGCATGGTGTAGACGTCGAGAAGGGCCTGCGATGGATGTTCGCCAGCGCCGTCACCACCGTTGATCACTGGAATAACCGAGGCTGCGGCAAACTCGGCAACTGAACCTTCATCGGGATGGCGAACGACCAAGACATCGGAGTACCCCGAGACCACCCGGGAGGTATCCGCAATAGATTCGCCCTTGGCCATGGAGGAGAAAGTGAAACCTGTGGTTGTGGTGACCTCACCGCCCAGACGGAGGAAGGCCGATTCAAAGGATAGCCGGGTGCGTGTCGAGGGCTCGAAGAAGAGGCTGCCAAGAACAGCGCCGTCGAGCACAGTGCAGATCGATTGGCGCTGAGCAATGGGCTCAGCAAGATCAGTGAGTTCGAAGAATGACCGTAGCGACTCACGGGTGAACTGTGAGACCGAAAGTAGGTGCGTACCCTGGGCGAAGAGTGGAAGCGCGGACGTTTCTGACACCGTTGGTGTTCCTTTCTGGGCAAAAAAATAGCCCCGCTAAAAGCGGAGCTGAAAAAGAAAATAGAGATCGTCTGGATGTGCCATCCCGGATGGGTATGTGAGGCGCATCAGTTCCTCCGATCTCTATTGACGAAGAACCTACCACAGATCACTGTCGAGACAAAGGCCGGACAAAGGGGAAAGTTAAAACGTGTCGAATGGTGGTGCCCAAAATGAGCATCGCCAAGCGATCGACTCCGATTCCAAGCCCACCAGTAGGCGGCATGCCCAATTCCAGTGCAGCAAGGAAATCCTCATCAAGTTCCATTGCTTCAGCATCGCCTGCGGCAGCTTTGAGCGACTGCTCGGTCAATCGACGACGCTGCTCCAATGGATCGGTCAATTCAGAGTATGCAGTGCCCAGCTCAACCCCATTGACGACGAGATCCCA
>JBOFIQ010000351.1:0-1051 GCA_051650245.1 Propionibacteriaceae bacterium
AGCTGAAGGCCAAGGTAGTCGAGTTCTTTGAGCAAGCGTCTAACCTCCTGCTCAACGACATCTAAGGTGCCAGGGACGCTCGTCGAAAAGGCAAGGTCATCGGCATATCGCGTGTAGCGCACCCCACAGCCGCTGCAAAAGTCCGTCAGAATAGAGTCGAATTCGTGCAGAACGTAGTTGGAGACGTGGGGCGAGCTTGGAGCCCCAATCGAGAGTTGAAGAGCGCCAGTCGACCAGGCTTTGCGGCAAAGCAAGTTCCCCAGTATCCAGAGTTCAACTGATGAGTACTGCGAATCCTTCGCCAGACGATGGACCAGCGCCGGCCATTTGACGTTCGGGAAGAAGTTCTTGAAGTCGAGCTTCAGGAGGTATCGGTTCTGGGCGTGTGGTCGTGCATGGTCTGCAATAGACAGACCGGCGCGATACGCAACGGCGGCATCATGAATTGGCAGCGCGTCCAGCTCGTGCTTGACCAGCATCCGCTGCAGGAACTTGATCTCCTTGGTCGGCTGCGCTATTTCGCGGCGGCCCCGTCCGCCACGCTTTTCGATGTAGTGCACCTTGTACCGTGACGGTGCGGTAGCAATGAGCACGATGAGTTCGTGCTCAGAGAACGGCGACCGGGCGAGGAGCCGCTGGAAAAGAGGAGCGGTGGCGATGCTCATTCCGTCCGCTCCAACACAGACATCAGGCGCCTATTGCCCTCGAGAAGCGACCTGCGCGCGAGCTTGAAGCGGCTACGGTCAAACGGCGGCATTCCGTCTCTGGCCGTGTAGTTGACCCACGTTCGGTCGGCTTTCTCACGGCGTACGAGAAAGTGCTCCGATCCGCGATGCTCGATCCGAATGAGGCCGAAGAACTCCAGCAGCCTCGCAGAGCGCTCAATGTCTTGGATCGACAGGTCGACTTGAAAATGGTTGAGCGCTACCTGCAACTCTTGGGGTCTGCAGATCAGCAGCAAATCAACGAGATCGGCAGTGAGAAGGAATCTGTGGGTTGGCATGTCAACGCGCAGGCGTTCGGTGCTCGGCAGACTTGGTAAGCGCTCGTG
>JBOFIQ010000352.1:0-8920 GCA_051650245.1 Propionibacteriaceae bacterium
GTAATACGTAGCACTCACGATAAAGTGCGCTGACAAGGACTTACTGTTGTGGGATGGTTACTCAATACGAGTAGCCATCCCACATTGCTTCACGTGAAACATTCGCGGTTGGGCAGGTTCTTAGAATGGGCTCTATGACAGATATATCGCTCCGGCCGCTACAACTGCGAGATCTCGCGCAGTTGCCGGGCAAGCTGTCTGCGCTGGACCCGACAGAACCGTGGTGTCGTGCGGCGGAAAAGCGCTGGGGGAGTGTGGGGCTCATCATTGGCGATCCGGAAGCGGCATCATCGATTTTGCTGTGGGCTGCTGAAGTATTGCCGACGGGGTATCAAGGTCGGCATGACCCCCGAGCTATGGTGCTACTCGAATTATTCAGTACGGGGAAGCGCTCATTGAGCCGGGAGGCATACCTCACGGAATCTGCGCTGGAGCAGGCGCAGAGGAGAGGCGGACGTTGCGTTGAAGCGCTCGTACCTTTTGCGCTTACCGTTCCCCTTGATCCAGCCATGCTGGCTCTAGCTGGTTTCCTACCAACTAGAGCGCAGCGCAGCGGTGTCGTATGGAAGAACCGAGGTGCTGTTATCGGAGCCTGGAAGCGTCCAGATTTCAGCGAACTACGTCGCCATGTGGGCTTAGGGGCATTCCGCAAAGGGAACTAATCTATTTCAACAATAGAAATAAAGACTAGGTCAGAGGAGACCCATCGTTGGCATAGGACACTGACGTCTCATGAGCGACAGTGCGCGATACGGTGCACAGACGATCCCGTGATTGGGTGATCGTGCGCTCGACGACATCGGCTGCAGCCTTACCTTCGGCAGTATCGGGGAAACGCAGCTGGAAGCCAACGGCAACATCATCGAGACGGTGACCACCATTGGCATCTGTGACTGCTTCGGCGGAGACGTCAACAACGAAGGAATCAGGTTCGCTGCGCTTGGTCGTCATAAAATCCACATCGATAGCCGAGCAGCCACCGATAGCAGCCAGGAGCAGCTCGACGGGAGTGAGCAGACCTTCGCCACGGCCAAACTGTAATGTCGCGCCAGACTTGCTATGTGCGGTGTAGACACCCAGCTCGTCACGGGTGATCTCGATCTGCTTACGCGGGGGAATCTCAGTCATGACACGATTCTAGAGGCAAGCACAACGCCCGCTGCGACAATCACAGCGGGCGTTGAGTAGATGAGGCTCAGAGGTGCTTATCGAGCAACTTAGCCAAAGCGCCCTTGGTCTTTGCACCGAGCACAGACTCGACGATCTCGCCGTTGATGAAAAGGTGCAGTGTGGGCAAGCCCTGAACACCAAACTTGGCGGGAGTGATGGGATCATCATCGGCATTCATCTTGTAGAACAACACGCGACCGTCGTAGAGGTTCGCAAGCTCATCAATGATGGGGGATAGTTGCTTGCACGGGGCGCACCAGGCGGCCCAGTAATCGACGAGGACGGGCATGGTGGCCTTGAGGACCGTGCTCTCGAAATCCTGATCAGTGATAGCAGCAACATTGCTCATAGGTACTCCTTCAAAAAGCGGCGTCCCCTACTTAACCATCCTCGGCTGACATTCGCTGGGAATACCAAATGCTCGCGCGTCGTTAGTTAGAGTTGCTAGGTACCTACTAAGGAGTTCTCCATGCGCGACATCATCATCGTTGGTTCTGGGCCCGCCGGTTACACGGCAGCCATCTACGCCGCCCGTGCGGGTTTCACCCCGTTGGTTTTTGAAGGTGCGTTTACCGCCGGCGGTGCGTTGATGACGACGACGGAGGTGGAGAACTTCCCCGGTTTCCCTGACGGCATCATGGGCCCTGATCTGATGGCGAATATGCGGTCACAGGCCGAAAAGTTCGGCGCAGAACTCATCGCAGACGATATTCAGGAGCTGGATCTCACCGGTGAGGTGAAGAAGGTAACCGATAGCGAAGGCACCGTGCACGAGGCGAAAGCGGTCATTCTGGCAACCGGTTCGGCCTACCGTCATCTGGGCGTCCCCGGCGAAGAAGAGTTCTCGGCAAAGGGCGTTTCCTGGTGCGCGACGTGTGATGGTTTCTTCTTCCGCGACAAAGAAATCGCTGTCATCGGTGGCGGAGACTCTGCCGCTGAAGAAGCAGACTTCCTGACCCGCTTTGCCAGCAAAGTGACGCTGGTCCACCGTCGTGGTGAATTGCGTGCCTCGCAGGTCATGGCTCAGCGCGTCCAGAACAACCCCAAGATCGACTTTGCCTGGAATAGCGAAGTAGTGGAGTTCACCGGCGGTAAAGGTCTGGAAGCGATCGTGCTGAAGGACACGCAGACTGCTCAAACGCGGGAACTTCCCGTCGCCGGGGCCTTCATCGCGATTGGGCATGACCCGCGCTCCGAGCTAGTCCGAGGCCAGATTGCGCTTGATGAGTCAGGCTTTATCCAGGTACAGCAGCGCACCCAGAAGACCAATGTCGCGGGCGTCTTTGCTTGTGGGGACGTCGTTGATCACACCTACCAGCAGGCTATTACCGCAGCCGGTTCTGGATGTGCGGCAGCACTCGACGCGCAGGCGTATCTGAACTCGCTTGCCGACTAAATAATCGCTCATTGCCGGGTGCCTCGTGTATGGGGCACCCGGCTTTTTGTTGTTCCTTCAACTAACGAAGCTGCTGCTGGCATAAGCCTGAATGGAGCTGTAGCCTTGCGCTATTGGAGCTCAGCCGAGCTTTGTGGGAACCCGGTGTAATTCCGGGACTGACGCGCAACGGTAAATCAGGTCACTGATCAAGTCCGATACCACCCAATGTTTTGTCGTGGCCCGCGTAGTGCCCTAAACGAAAGGCTGCCTGATGGCGCATCGTTTTTCTGATCCTTTAATAGGACGTCGTTCTTTTCTCTCCCTTCTTGGACTTGTAGGCATTGCTGTTACCAGTGGTTGCACTGTTGGCAAAGTAACGACTAGTGCCGCGCCTGCGGTAACGACGGCTGGTGCTCGTACCTTCGTTGACGGTTTTGGCCGCACTGTGACGTTAAGTAAGCCAGCGGAACGTGCTGTTGTGGTGAGCCGCTATACCAATGAACTGATTCGCGCTATTGGTTCTATCGACAAGGTCGTCGGCGTCGATCTCAACACCGCCCAAGACCGGGTTTACTGGCCGCAATTTGATCCGGCAAAAGTTATCAGTGCACAGCAGGGTGGTCTGAACTTCGAGCAGGTATTCGCTTACACCCCCGACGTCCTCATTGAAGGCGATAAGGCCAAGATCGAAGCAGACGCAGCCAAGGTCAAGCAAGCAGGTATTGAGACGGTAGCAGTGGTGCCGTGGGATCAGGAACACTTTGCGCGCCAGATCGAGATCTTAGGACAGGTCTTTGGCAATGAGGAAGGCGCTAAGAAGGTACTCGCCTTCTTCACCGAAAATCTTGATGCCGTCAAGAAGTGTGTCGCTGGTCGCACGCCGGTCAAGGTCTACTGGGAATACGGTGATCCTTTCACCACCTGCGTTCCGGGAACCAGTAATCAAGGATGGTACGACATGCTCACAAATGCAGGTGGAGAGAGTATTTTCCCTGATCCCAAGACAGGGAAAACCGTTGACCCAGAGAAGATCTTGGCAGCAGACCCGGATGTGATTATTAAGACCTCATCGGGGCCTGCTTTGAAGAACACCGGTGTCTACACCCCGCCCACGGCTAAGGACTTTGCTGATATTTCAGCCGAGATGCTTGCCCGCCCAGGCTGGAAGGATCTGAAAGCTGTCAAGAATGGTCGAGTACATATCACCACGGGCTTCTGTGGTGGTGGCTTGGGCAAGATGGTGGGAGCAGCCTATGCGGCAACATGGCTCCATCCGGAGGCAACGTCAGCAATCAAGCCTGATGAGATCTTTGCCGCATGGATGAAGCTCCAAGGAATGGCACCGATCGCTGGTCATAACTTCACCGTCCCCAAGCAGTGACACAGATCAGTTCCTGGGCGGCGCGGCAACGTCGCCATCGGTTTTTCATCATCAGTGCAACCGCACTTTTTCTGCTTGCTCTGGTTTATCTGTCCTGCTTTGTCGGTGTAGCGGAGATTAGCCTGCCTAAGGCGATCCGCTATATCGCAGGCCAGCGCGGTGAAGGATCGCTTACTCGAATGCAGTGGGTCTCCTGGACCGGTATCCGATTATTACGAATTGCGCTGGGGCTTACTGCTGGATATTTACTCGCGATGGCAGGTTCCTTGATGCAGTGCATCACCGGAAATGCAATGGCCAGTCCGTTTACCACTGGTGTTTCAAGCGCGGCTGCTTTTGGTGCCGGTTTGGCGATCTTGCTATCGCTGCGGATCTTTGGCTCGCTGAACCTTGGCATGATCGTGCTGGCTTTTGTCATGGCTGCTGGCTGTTCAGTTCTTGTCTTCGGTATAGCGTCACTCAAAGCGCTGGGACGAAATGCAATCATCTTGACAGGTATTGCACTGAGCTACCTCTTCAGTGCCTTGCAATCACTGCTCCAGTTCGTTGCAAGTGATCAGAATCTGTCCTCCATCGTGAGCTGGACCTTTGGTTCACTTACCCGAGGTACTTGGTCGCACGTGATGTTGCTGGGCCTTGCAGTCGTCGTAGTAACGGTCGTTGCGCTGGTGTATGGCCACTCCTACACGCTGCTCGAATTGGGTGACGAGACTGCTACAGCCATGGGCGTCCCTGTGCAGGTGCTACGTCTTGGGACGGGCTTATTAGTGACATTGACGGCAGCATTGGTCGTTTCGTTTACCGGCATTATCGGTTTCGTTGGCCTGGTCGGACCTCATATCGCTCATTTCTTGATTGGGTCAGAGCGACGAGTGCAATTGCCATTATCGGGATTGATCGGAGCAGCGCTGGTTGTTGCCGCTGATTTAATCGGACGTACGGTCATGTCTCCGGTAGAGATCCCGGTCGGCATTATCGTGTCGCTCATTGGTGTGCCGCTGTTTGTTTGGCTCATCCTGCGCTCGCGGCAGGAGGGGTAATGACGCTGACAATTACCGGCCTTCGTTTCAACTACGGCCAGACGAAAGTACTACAGGGCGTTGATCTCAGCGTTACTGCTGGATCCTTTTGCGGAATCCTTGGGCCTAACGGGTGCGGTAAATCGACATTGCTGAAATGCCTTATTGGTTTCCTGCGTCCAGCCGCTGGCAGCATCACCTTGGATAAGGCTGATCTACGTCGAATACCGGCTGCCCGTCGAGCTGACATGCTGGGGTATGTATCGCAGTCGGGAGCAGTTTCTGGAGCTGGAGCAGGGCTGACGGTCTACGACACTATTGCACTGGGAGCTCGTCGCCGCCCACCCCAGGACCGCTCAGCTGCTATTGCGGATGCTGTTGATCGGCTTGGGCTAGAGCCATACGTGGGAAGGCAACTGCGCGAATTGAGCGGTGGTCAAGCTCAGCGGGTGCAACTAGCGCGGGTACTGGCGCAAGGGGTATCAACGATCCTGTTAGACGAGCCCATCAGTAATCTCGATCTGCGTTATCAGGTACATGTGATGGATATTTTGCATGACCTTGCGGTAGAGCGAGGAGTGACCGTCATCGCCGTACTTCACGATCTAAACTTTGCCTTGCAGTATTGCGACGAGGTGGCAATCGTGCATCAAGGTCAGATCGCAGTCCAGGGGAATCCGGCAACAGTCCTGACACCAGCCGTCATCGAGAATGCTTTTGAGACACCAGTGACAGTAGCTCAGGTTGCCGGGCGTCCAGTCATTCTTCCGCGACAAGGGAAAACTCACCATGACATTAGTTGAGCTGATCGCTAGCGCGCGGCGGGGTAATCCAAGCTGGGCAACAGAAGAGGCACTCGCAACGTCGATGGTTGCGGGGTTACCCGGGCAATGGGTTGTCGGAGTTGATGTGGCCCAGGACCCAGAAACAGCGTTGGCCTTAGTCCAGCATCATGCCCAAGCGCGACTTTTGCCGGTGAAATTTGCGGCAGCATCGCTGGTATTCCAGCGTTATTGTCACCGCTATGCTGCGCTTGCTAGCTACCTACTGCTCATGGAAGGGGCAGCACCGTTACTGTCTGCTGCCACTTGCCAGACGCGGTTTCTCTCTGGCAGCCCGGCAGGGATCGTCGTCAAGAGTGCTGTCAGTAACTCAGCAGACGAGGTTCTTGGTGCGCTTCTGGAGGAACATCTACTGCCTTTTGCTCAGCAGCTTGGGCAGGTCGCAGGGTTGAGCTGGCCAAATGCTTGGGGCAATATCGCTGCAGCTTTTGCCATGGGGGTTCGGTTTGCTTCAGCTCAACGAGATCCAGAAGCAGTCCTTGACCAGGCTAATGAGCTTGTCGCAAGGCGGCCAGAACTGAGCCGTGGGGGAACCTTTAGGCTGGTGAGTAAAGCAGATGTCACCAGAGTTTTCTATGATCGGACCAGTTGTTGCCACTGGCATACTGTGCATGACGGTGAGCGCTGTAGTTGGTGCTCATTACGCAGCACCGACGAGCGAACGCAGCGTTTTGAAGCACTGCTGGGATAGGAACTCTTGACTGACAACGAGACTGAGAAGTTTGTCCTTGCGATCGATCAGGGCACGACGTCGACGCGCGCGATTGTGTTCGACCATGATGGGCAGATCATCGCCATGGGGCAGCTTGAGCATGAGCAGATTTTCCCGAAGGCCGGCTGGGTTGAGCACGATCCGGCAGAGATTTGGAGCAATACTCGCCAAGTTGTCGGACTGGCACTGTCCAAGGCCGATATCAACCGGCATCAGCTAGCGGCCGTCGGCATCACTAACCAGCGTGAGACGACTGTCGTATGGGACAAGACCACAGGCAAAGCCAGTTATAACGCGATTGTGTGGCAAGACACCCGGACCCAGCACATCGTCGACGATCTTGCTCACGGTGATGTGGATCGCTACAAGGAGAGGGTCGGTCTTCCGCTAGCGACCTACTTCTCTGGGCCAAAAGTGATGTGGATTTTGGATAATGTGGCTGGGGCCCGCGAAGCTGCTGAGCGTGGTGACTTGCTCATGGGCACGATGGATACCTGGCTGATGTGGAATCTCACAGGTGGAGTTCATGACGGTATCCATGTTACAGACGTCACGAATGCCTCGCGTACGTTACTCATGGATCTGCACACCTTGGCATGGGACGAGGAAATCGCCCGCGACATGGGGATTCCTTTGTCGATGTTGCCCGAGATTAAATCGTCGTCAGAAATCTATGGGTACGGTTCGTCGGACTCGTTGCTGATAAATACCCCAATTGCGGGGGATTTGGGAGATCAGCAGGCCGCAACCTTTGGCCAGGCCTGTTTTGAGCCAGGAATGGCGAAGAATACCTACGGCACGGGTTGCTTCATGCTGATGAATACTGGTCACGAGATCGTGCCATCAACGCACGGGATGCTGACGACGGTGTGCTACAAAATCGGTTCTCAGCCGCCGGTATATGCGCTGGAGGGGTCCATCGCAGTTGCGGGATCACTGGTGCAGTGGCTACGCGATAACCTCAATATGTTTGATTCGGCAGCAGAGATTGAAACGCTGGCGGAAACGGTTGAGGATAACGGTGGAGCCTATTTTGTGCCCGCTTTTTCTGGGCTCTATGCCCCATACTGGCGAGCCGATGCGCGTGGGGCGCTCGTCGGCCTTACGCGGTATGTGAATCGAGGTCATATTGCCCGGGCCGTGCTAGAAGCAACGGCTTACCAGACCCGTGAAGTGCTTGACGCGATGGAAGCTGATTCGGGAGTGAAGCTTGCCGAACTCAAGGTCGATGGCGGGATGACTGCGAATGAACTGCTCATGCAATTCCAGGCTGATCAGTTGGGGGTGCGGGTGGTTCGTCCAGTGATTGCGGAGACGACTGCTCTAGGCGCTGCCTACGCTGCTGGTATCGCGGTGGGCTTCTGGACCGGGCAGAACGACGTCATCGCGAACTGGGCTGAGGATAAGCATTGGCTAGCGGCAATGTCGCAGCCAGAACGCGAACGACTTTACCGACAGTGGAAGAAAGCCGTCACCAAAACCTTTGACTGGGTGGACGACGACAATATCGCCTAGCGATCAGCCGGAGACATAAAAATGTCAGTGGGGCATGAGAAGCTGATGTCGTTAGCAAGGATCTTCCCTCCAGCAACACTGGCGGTTAGACTCAGGCTGTCGCTGAAGAAGGAGATTTATGTCATACCCGCAGCAGAACATGTCCACCGGGGTTCCTCAATACCCGCAGCAGGGGCAATACATGCCTAAGCAGGCGTCGCTACGTTCCAACCAGATCATTGGTGCCGCAATTCTTGTGCTGGGAGTATTCCTTACAATCGGTGCACGCCTACCATTCCTGGTTTTGCGGCCTGTGGCAGAAAAAAATGCTGGTATTGACGCTCAGGCCGATTTCAGTGCGAATGTATTCCAGATCTTTACGGCTTTACCAGAAATGGAAGGGGACAAGCCTTTCAATGGGGCTCTACTTTTCCTGGCGACGCTCGCTACGGTGCTCTGCTTTGCAGCAGTATTCCTTGCTGGAGCCTGGCTGCTCCGAGGCGCGCGACGTCTGGCTGGGGCACTACTCGCTGGCGTGAGTGGGATCGCATTCTTCGTAGTCGGTTTAGCTTCGATGCTTATCATTTCTTCACACCTTAATGATGTGAAAGAAGGGCTCGGAGACAGCGTAGGATCCTTAGCTGGTGATTTGGATGATCTCAATATAGGAATAGGTGCTGGCTGCTGGTTTTTCATCATTGGCGGTGTGTTACTCCTCGCCGCAGCAGTCTGCGCTGTGATTTTTGGAAAACAAATCCCACGGGCTATCGCTAAACCTAAGCTCACTCTTGCGCTAGAGATCCTAGTTGCTGGATCGTTCCTCATCCTCGCCTTGCCGTGGTATGTGCTGACTATCGGAGAGGGAGACGACAAGCTTTCCACATGGTTCACCGGTCTATCGCGGCTACCAAGCATCCATGTAGA
>JBOFIQ010000353.1:0-2049 GCA_051650245.1 Propionibacteriaceae bacterium
GTTGCGGCGGGGGAGCCATCGGCTCAAGACCGGCAAGGCGTCGGATTGCCAGACCCGCCAGCATCTGTCCCATGATGGGCGGCATATAGCTCATAGACCCTAATAGTTGGCTCTTGGATCTCGTGCCATCAGACTCAACCTTGACAGCAATTTCGTCGGAAGATAATACGTCAAGGCGTGTGATTCCACGCTTGCGACACTCCTTGCGGATAGTCCTAGAGAGCGGGCAGTGACGCGTGTCATGGATGTCGGCAAAGCGCAAGGAGCAAGGGTCTAACTTATTAGCAGCCCCCATGGATGACAGCAACGGCACCTCCCGTTCAGCGCACCACTGGGCAATAGCCAACTTCTGCGTCACGGTATCGATGCAGTCGATGACGTAGTCCGGCTTGGGGTAGGCGTCAAAAACAGTTGCCACATTCTCGCTGGTAAGAAAGACCTGCTGGAAGTGCATTGTGCAGTCGGGGTTAATGTCACTCACCATCGCACGCATGGCCTCGACCTTGGGCTTCCCTACAGTCGAGAGAAAAGCCAGTGCTTGACGATTGATATTGCTTTGTTCTACCACATCACGATCGAGCAGGATCATCGAACCGAGCCCGCCCCGCGCCAATGCCTCAGCGCAACTAGAACCGACTCCACCAAGCCCAATCACCATGACGGTGGCATGTTCAAGCCGAGTCAGACCAGCATCACCCAAGAGGAGATGTAACCGGGAGAAGCGTTCGCTTGGCATCGGTGAGCATCTCCTCGCACTCGGATATCAGGATGGAATGTAGGGAGAGATAGAATTCCATATCTTTGCTTGCTGCGCACATATTTGAGTGAATTGATCCACGATTGTTGGCGAGATGGCACGATGGTGCACATGGCCAGGAATTCTCGATCAGTGCGCGCGGAGCTTACCCGCGAGCCGCTCCCCGGGGACCTGCTCATTTCTTCTGTGGCTCATCATGATCCGGTCTTTGATGGAGCCGTCATCTTGCTCCTTGATAAAGACGGCGATGGCGCGTTGGGGGTCGTTCTCAATCAGTGCTCCGACCTGGATCTAGAGGCCGTACTACCTGAGTGGGCACCCTACGTCAGCACCCCCGGCGGGCTATTCAAAGGCGGTCCGGTAGGAACCGACAGCGCTGTCTGCTTAGCGTCGCTAGCCCCTGGAATGATCATGCCTGAAGGATTCCGCCCAGTCTTTGCCGACGTCGGCCTCGTACTCGTGGACCAACCGCAAAACCAGATCAATGGCTACGACCAGATCCGTTTCTACACGGGTTTTGTTGGGTGGGGTCCAGGCCAACTCGGCGATGAAATCGACCGGGGCGAGTGGTACATACAACCCGCACAACCAGCAGACGTCTTTTGCCAAGATCCCGAGAGCTTATGGCGTTGCGTGCTTCGACGTATCCCCGGCGAAGCTTCGTTCTTTTCTACCTGGACCCCTCACCCTGAACTGAACTAGGGCCAGTACCTGCAAAAGGTCGTGCTCTGACCAAGGTAGACTCAGCGCTGAAGGAGATTGCCATGGCAGAGAATACGTCGCTTGCAGTGCCCAAAGTGCTGGTTGTCGATGATGACCCAGCCCTTGCAGAGATGCTACAGATCGTGTTGCGTCAAGAAGGGTTCGAGCCCGGATGGGTAGGCCGTGGCGATCATGCCATGACGGCATTCCGCGCTATGCGTCCAGACCTAGTGCTCCTTGATCTCATGCTTCCCGGGCGTGATGGTATCGACGTCTGTCGCGAGATCCGTGCTGAGTCAGGCGTGCCGATCATCATGCTGACGGCGAAATCGGATACGTCAGACGTCATCATCGGTTTGGAGGCTGGCGCTGACGATTACGTTGCGAAGCCTTTCAAATCCAAAGAGCTCGTCGCCCGTATCCGCACGCGACTACGTCGGTTGAGTAGCGAATCAGACCTCGATCTCTTGCGTATCGGTGACGTCGAAATCTCCGTGTCGAGCCATATCGTTAAGCGTGGCGATGAGGTGTTGTCGCTGACTCCGTTGGAGTTTGATCTGCTCTTAGCTCTTGCTCGTAAACCCAAGCAG
>JBOFIQ010000354.1:0-3335 GCA_051650245.1 Propionibacteriaceae bacterium
TTCTGCTTCTCGGTGTAGGTATCTTCATCGTCGGCTCGGTACTTGCGGGGGCAGCCACCTCCGCAGCATTACTTATCGGTGCTCGCGGTATCCAAGGCGTCGGGGGAGCCATGGTGCTGCCATCAACGCTCTCCACCCTCAATGCAACATTTCGTGGCGCAGACCGGGCAACAGCTTTCGGTATGTGGGGCGCGATCATGAGCGGTACGGCTGCAATCGGCCCATTACTGGGGGCCTGGCTGACGCGCTCGTTCTCATGGCGCGCAATCTTTTTCGTGAATGTGCCGCTAGGCCTTGCCGTCATCGTCTGCGCCGTTATCTTCGTCCCTGAGAACCATGGCGAACATACAGAATCTGGAGCTGACGTCGTAGGCCTGGCGCTCTCTGCGCTGGGCTTCGGCGCGCTCGTTTTTGCCCTCATCGAAGGTATCGACCAAGGCTGGTGGCGGGCTAAGGGCGAGTTGTCCGTGGGGACGCTATCGCTGGTGCCACTGGCGGTGATCTTCGGTGCCATCGCACTAGTGCTCTTTGTGTGGAACGAGCATCGGCGGGCTGCTCGCGGTAAGTCCGTCATCATGCGGCTCAACCTCTTTACTATCCCCAGCTTTGCATGGGGCAATATCGCGGCGGCTATGGTCGCTGCCGGTGAGTTTGGGCTGGTATTCGTGCTCCCGCTCTACCTCATGACGACACTGCAACTGTCGATCATGCAGGCAGGCCTCGTGCTTGCAGCGATGGCATTGGGGGCGTTCGCTTCGGGGTCAATGGCGCGACGGGCTTCCCAACGCCTTGGTGGGGCCGCAGGCGTGGTCGTGCTCGGCTTGGTTCTCGAACTACTTGGCATTGCCGCGTTAGCAACGTTGGGACCGCTCTGGCCCCGGCTCTGGCTACTGTCGCTGTATCTGGTCATCTACGGCATCGGTCTGGGATTTGCCGCAGCGCAACTCACCTCAACTGTTCTTGCTCAGGTTCCGACGCAACACTCTGGCTCGGCTTCGGCAACGCAGTCCACTTTTCGTCAGGTTGGTTCAGCTTTAGGTTCAGCCGTCGTGGGAACAGTGCTGGCAACGTCATTGGCGACAACAGTTCCACGTCAGCTCGCCAATCTGATGCTTCCTGCGGGCACTACCGAAACGTTGACCGACTCTCTCACTCGCTCTGCCGGAGGCGCACTGATTCGGCTACGTCGTGATGGCAACCAAGGCCCCTATGGAGATCAAACCCCTGCCGTTGTGGATGCCTTGACCCGAGCATTTGCTGATTCCTGCGTGGGGGCGATGTGGGCGGCCTTCGGCTTCGTCGTCCTCGGGCTTATTGGCGCAGTAGTGGTGTGGCGGAAACGTCCTCGATAAGGCTGAAGCTGGCATGAGCACGGCACGGCACCATGCAGCCATGCTCATCCACCGCTATCGTTGCTGGAGCAACGAAAGGATGACGGTGGCGACGTTTTCGCAATGGCTAGCAGGTGCCAGACCGAAGACCCTCCCTGCAGCATTAGCGCCGGTATTGACTGGTACTGGACTAGCAGGCTGGTCTGGTCGCTGGCATCTAGGAATGGCCTTGTTGGCTTTCCTCGTGGCCTTGGCATTGCAAATCGGCGTGAACTTCGCCAACGACTACTCCGACGGTATCCGTGGAACTGACGCGCAGCGGGTTGGTCCATTCCGGCTGACCGCTTCCGGGGCTGCCACCCCGGCCAGCGTGAAATGGGCGGCCTTTAGCTGCTTCGGTATCGCTGCGCTTGCTGGTCTCGTTCTAGTCGCCTGGACCGGACTATGGTGGCTCCTCATCGTCGGCCTGGCCGCGATCTTGGCCGCCTGGTTCTATACCGGTGGCAAGCACCCCTACGGCTATGCCGGTTTGGGTGAAGTGATGGTCTTTATTTTCTTTGGCTTAGTCGCAGTACTTGGCACGATGCTCGTGCAAACCGGGTGCGCGCTCTTTATGCGCTACTGGTTCCCTGGCGTGTGCGCAGCGTGCGCTATCGGATTGTTGGCCTGTGCCCTTCTCGTCGTGAATAATCTGCGCGACATTGAGGGCGATCGACGAAGCGGAAAGCGCACATTGGCGACAGTCCTTGGACAGCAGGGCACTCGGATCTGGTTTGCCCTACTCGGTGGGTTGGCAAGCGTTGCGGTTATCGCTGTTGCTGCCACGACGACCTGGTGGGCATTGTGTGGTCTGATCCTATGGTGCTTCTTGGCAGTACCGTTGAAAGTGGTGCTGAGCAAGGCCAAGGGTGCAGCACTTATTCCCGCGTTGCAGTGGACGGGCTTTGCTGAGTTGGCCTGCGCAGTCGGCTTGTGCGTCGGATTTTTGTTGGGGGCGATGTAAATGGTGTTGCATGGTCCGCTATCGCGGATTGCGAATTGTTTTGCGGTGGTGGCGGTGCTGCTGGCAGCCCTTGCCGTTGCGGTGCAAGCTCCCGGATGGCTCTACTATGTCGTGATCTTCGCAGCAATTGCTATTGCCTGCGTGATTATCGGTCACCGCTGCGCTGTGCGCTTAGACGATACCGGGATCAAAGTTCCAGGGCTGGCGTTGATCCCCTGGGCTGAGGTTGAGGCTGTCCGCGTAGCTCGTGCGGCTGACCTACGTCTGGTCTGTCCTACTGTAGATGTTGCTCGTGGCCGGCATCTTGACAGCATTCCTCTTGAAGGCTTAGCCACCCGAAATTACTCAGAACGGGTGATTACTCAGGCGCGACAGATCGCAGCCAGGGCTAAGTGCCCTCTTGAGGTAGCCGATCAGGCACCGCAGGTAAAACCGCGTCGGGGTGCCTAACTACTTTCGGTATCTGAGCGCTTCATCCATTCGCGCAGCGCCCAGGTAGCGCGGACATCGTCCTCGTTGTATTCCAGTACACGACGTGTTGCGGCGCAGCGTTCTTCTTCGGTGGGGGAGTTGAGCGCTTCATCAAACCAGGTTTGGGAGTTAAGCCCGCCCGGATCATTGTCGCGCCAGTGGAACCCTGCTCCGTTGGAGGCAATGACCTTGAGCCCTAGGCCGTGGGTGCCGAAGTAGTTGTCCTTGACGATGGTGAAAAGATCAACGAAACCTTCACGCAGCCAGCTCACCGCCCACTGCAATGAGTCAGCATCAGATCGGGCAGCAAGCCGTCGGATCCGTACTGTTTCATAGTCGGAGTAGTGATAAACCCGGAGGTCGGGGTGTTGCTCCGCCTGCTCTTGTAGCCAGGCCATTGCGTGTGCTGCTAGCTCAAGTTCATCATGGTCATGAAGCTCAGCAAAGCGCGAGAACTCAACGAATTCTTGGGTATTGGCAGTCCTATCAGTGAGGAGAAAACCCCATAAGTAGACGCGATCGCCAGCAGT
>JBOFIQ010000355.1:0-1216 GCA_051650245.1 Propionibacteriaceae bacterium
AGGTGATGCGCACGGGAACAGTCGGCTACCTGCCCCAAGACCCTCGCACTGGCGATGTGGAACAGCTTGCGCGGCACCGGGTGCTCTCAGCGCGAGGTCTTGACCAGATAGCGCGTCGAATGCGGGCAGCCGAAGAGAATATGGCCTCAGCTGATGGGCAGCGTCGGGAAAAAGCGATGGCGCAATATGCCCGGGCAGATGCGGAGTTTTTAGCTGCTGGTGGTTATGCGGCTGATGCTGCTGCAGCACAGATCTGTCACAACGTGGGGCTGCCTGATCGGGTGTTGAACCAGCAGCTCCATACGCTCTCGGGCGGGCAACGTCGCCGGGTGGAGTTGGCGCGGATCTTGTTCTCGGCAGCGGATACATTGTTGCTTGACGAACCTACGAACCACTTGGATGCTGACTCAATCGTGTGGCTTCGGGACTATCTCCAGTCCTACCCTGGCGGAGTCTTGATGATTTCGCACTCGGTCGATCTACTGGATAAGACTGTGACCAAGGTGTTCCACCTTGATGCAAACCGCCAAGAACTCGATCAGTATGCGATGAACTGGAAGCGCTATTTGCTTCAGCGTGAAACTGATGAGAAGCGTCGCAAACGTGAGTTGCTCAACGCGACTCGTAAGGCCGAGCAGCTTTTGGGCCAAGCTGACAAGATGCGTGCCAAAGCGACCAAAGCAACTGCTGCCCAGAATATGGCGAAGCGCGCTGAGAAGCTGTTGTCGGGTATTGAAGGGGAGCGCGTCCAAGATCGTGTCGCCCATATTGAGTTCCCGACCCCGGCTCCATGTGGCAAGACACCGCTCACGGCCCATGATCTATCCAAGACCTACGGTTCACTCGAAGTGTTCACGAGCGTGGATCTTGCGATTGATCGTGGCTCTCGCGTCGTGGTGCTCGGCCTCAACGGCGCTGGTAAAACGACGTTGCTGCGGCTCTTGGGTGGGGTTGAAGATTCAGATACCGGTGAGGTGGTTCTAGGACACGGCGCGAAGCTGGGGTACTACGCCCAGGAGCATGAAACCATCGACGTCGAGAAGACAGTGCTAGAAAACATGGTCTTTGCCTCACCTGACCTGAACGACACACAGGTGCGTTCGGTGCTGGGTGGGTTCATGTTCTCTGGTGATGCAGTACATAAGCGAGCCGGAGTACTCTCCGGTGGCGAAAAGACCCGTTTGGCTTTGGCTATGCTCGTGGTCAGCTCGGCTAA
>JBOFIQ010000356.1:0-3282 GCA_051650245.1 Propionibacteriaceae bacterium
ACCGAGGCAATCGTGGTAACGACACCTGGCTATTACGTCTGGCAGGAGGTTATGCCGCAGACCGATACCGCAGAAGCGGTGACAACACCGTGCGGTGAGGTTGCTGAGACAACGCTAGTCGCAGTGAAGAATGCGCCAACGCTTACTCCTGTCCAAGCGCCGACACCATCCATCACACCAACGCCCACGTCACATCTAGAAACGCCAGCACCGCCACAGGTGGTTGCTGTAGCACAACCACTGGTCCGTGCTGGCGAAGGAACCACTCCAGGCCAAGCAGCGCTCTGGCTAGGGGCATTAGTGCTTTCTGGCGGTGTACTCATCGCTCTACTACGTCGGCGCCGATGACTAGTCCACGCCGAGCGATGAGACGTAGCCCTAACTGGTTCCTCATGTCTGGTCTGAGCCTTGTTCTTCTTAGCGTGAGTATCGTGACGGCGCCTTTGTTATCAGCCAGATCAGCAGCAGACTCAGTTGCGGCGCAGCCGCAGCAGGTGGCTTCGCAGTCATCGAGAACGCCGACGCCAACTCAGCCGATAACACCTGTGACAAATGCCCCTGCAACTCCACAGCAGAGTGAAGCCACTCCAACCCGGATTCGGGTTGGAGTTGTGGGGATCGATGCAGCGCTGACTCCGTCACGTATTGAAGCAGGTGAACTTATTCTTCCTGAAACTGGTGCTGCGCTCCTGGTTAGCCCTGGGACGACGATTGTTGCGGCTCATCTTTACGTTGGTTCGCGTCCTGGGGCTTTTGCTCAGCTCCATCAGGTCCAACCAGGGATGTTGATCGAGATCCATGGCAGCAATGGTGTTGAACTATGGCGTACAACGCAGATCCAGATCTATCCCAAAGGTCAGTTACCAGGATCAATTTTTGATGGGAGTGGACCAAAACGGCTGGCGTTGATTACCTGTAGTGGCACTATCGGTACGCTGAACCACCCAGGACATGCGCCGATAAGCGGGGAACCGTTAGATAACCTCGTCGTATTTGCGGAGCCAGTGTGAGGCAGAGCAAAGCAAGAAATCATGGCAACAGGCGAGCTCGGGATCACCCGATCGTCGGTGCTTCCTGGCATGATGGAGGCGTGAGTGAACAACAACGCAGCGTCTTTGGTAAGGCCGAACTGGTGTATGGCCCAGAATCCTTACTTGTTGATCGTGAACTTAGCGCGATCAAGCGTTGCGGGTTGGCCGAACACCCCGATGCGCAAGTACATGAAGTCCAGGCTGCAAGCCTTGATCGAGGTCAGCTCGCAGAGTTCACTAGCGGGTCACTATTTTCCAGTTACAGCATCGTGCTCATCCGCGATGCACACGATACTCCAGCAGATCTCGTACCTCTGCTTGTGGAGCTCGCCGTTGCTCACCCTGATGAAGTTGCGCTCGGTATTGCTCACCCAGGTGGGGTCAAAGGTAAAGGCCTTGTCGACAAGCTGAAGAAAGCCAAGATCGGCGTTGTTGATTGCCCAGCGATCAAGCCGTGGGAATGTGCACAGTTCGTTACAGCAGAAGGGCGTCGTGCTGGGCTTCGGCTTGATCGGGCGACCTCGGAAGCTCTAGTGCAAGGAGTCGGGCCAGACCCACGAGCTTTAGCGGCTGCTGTGGAACAGCTCATCAGCGATGCTGGCGATGAACCGCTGACTGAAGAATTGGTCCGGCGCTATTTCGCTGGGCGCGCTGAAGTGACAAGTTTCAATGTTGTTGATGACATCATGGCTGGCAACACCCGTGCTGCGATTGAAAAACTGCGCTGGGCATTGGAAACAGGAGTACCAGGGGTGCTCATCACCAGTGCCCTTGCTAGTCAGTTGCGCGCTTTGGGTAAGTACAACGCGAATTCGCGTACGCGCATGACTCAAGGTGAAATGGCTGCGGTCTGTGGAGTCGCACCCTTCAAGGTCAAAGATCTTGCTGCGCAATCACGGATATGGAGTGATGCCCGCGTAGCGCGAGCACTACAACTGGTTGCTGTCGCCGATGGCGATATCAAGGGCCAGGCAGGCTCGGCTGCTTTCACTTTGGAACGCCTAGCACTCGCACTGACTGCCGCACCAAGCGCTTCCTAAGTGGAGTAGGAAACCGCTCATAGCAGGGGAGTCTAGCACTAAATCTCTGGAAATAAGCGCAACACAGCGTCCCGATGAGTATCGGGACGCTGTGTTAAAACTAGCGGTTGCTACTTACTTGGAAAGTGCAGCAGCCTTGACCGCGACCGCAGACTTGCGGTTAGCGGCCTGGTTCTTGTGAATGACGCCCTTCGATACAGCCTTATCAAGCTGACGAGTTGCAACCTTCGCAAGCTCCTGCGCCTTCTCGATGTCGCCAGCCTCAATGGCATCATTGAAGCGACGCACGTTGGTACGCAGGGCTGCCTTAACAGCCTTGTTCCGCATGCGGGACTTCTCGTTGGTCCGGATGCGCTTCTTCTGGGACTTGATGTTCGCCACTGGGCAAGCCTCTGATTTTCGTGCGGTGAATGGGATTGCGCTTAGAGAAACAAGTTCAATAAGACGCGAGTAGATATGTTACCAGTGCTGCCGGATGCATGCCAATCGAGCAGCGATGCGTTCGTCGTTATACCGGTCGCCGTGAAAGAATAGCCGAGCACCGTCCACAGTAAGGAACCGCGCGCGTTGAGCATCTTAGAACCCGGCAAGACACCTCCAGAGATCATCCGGAACTTCTGCATCATTGCCCATATTGACCATGGCAAGTCCACCTTGGCCGACCGCATGTTGCAGCTCACGGGCGTCGTTGATGCTCGGCAGATGCGTGCGCAATACCTCGATCGTATGGATATCGAGCGCGAACGCGGCATCACCATCAAATCCCAGGCCGTGCGTATGCCATGGGCAATGGACGGCACTGATTATGTCTTGAACATGATCGATACCCCAGGACACGTCGATTTCACCTATGAGGTGAGCCGTTCACTGGCTGCATGTGAAGGCGCAATTTTGCTCGTCGATGCTGCCCAGGGGATTGAAGCCCAGACTCTGGCAAACCTTTACCTTGCGCTCGAAGCTGATCTGACGATCATTCCGGTACTCAACAAGATCGACTTGCCCAGCGCCCAGCCGGAAAAGTACGCGGCAGAAATCGCCAATATCATCGGCGGCTCTCCTGACGATGTCATGCGCGTATCAGCCAAGACCGGTGTGGGCGTCCAAGAGCTCCTCGACAAAATTGTCGACCTAGTCCCAGCGCCCAAAGGCAATAAAAATGGTCCAGCACGAGCCTTGATCTTCGACTCTGTCTATGACATCTATCGCGGTGT
>JBOFIQ010000357.1:0-4970 GCA_051650245.1 Propionibacteriaceae bacterium
AGTTCAGCCAAACCAGCACTCGACGTCGTGCTGTGGGAGCCTGAAATGTCGCTCTACGCCGATGCTTCACGACTCTTAGCCCAGCTCGTCGATGAGGGTCAGCAGACATTAGCGTTCGTGCCGAGCCGGATCATGGCTGAGCGGGTTGCGATCCAGGCCAGCGAGAAAATCAGTAGTGATTCCCCTATCGTCAGCTACCGCGCTGGCTATCTCGCCACTGATCGGCGTACTCTCGAACATGGCTTGCAGCAAGGAAAGATTCGTGGTGTTGCAGCCACGAATGCACTAGAACTTGGCGTCGATATCAGCGGTATGGATGCCGTCGTTATCGCTGGGTTCCCCGGCACATTGTCGTCGTTATGGCAGCAGATTGGCCGAGCAGGCCGGGCTGGTAGCGACGCATTGGCGATCTTGGTAGCAAAACCTGATCCACTCGATGCGTACCTCATGGAGCACCCGCAGTTGATCTTCGAGGCTCCTGTTGAGACAACCGTGATGGACCCGGAGAACCCCAACATCCTGGGGCCGCAGTTATGCGCTGCTGCCCAAGAAGAGCCGCTAACCGAGGCTGATAGCGCCTGGTTTGGCCCATCCATGATCACTTTGGCTGAGCGTCTGGCAGCAGTGAAATTGCTGCGGCGGCGCCCGCAAGGCTGGTTCTGGACCAAAACCGAATGGGCCGTCAATGCTATTGATTTGCGCTCCATGGGTGGCAAGCCCTTTCACATCATCGATACCGCGACTGGCCGCGTTCTAGGGCAAGCAGATCCAGCCCAGGCTGATAAATCTCTCTTCCCGGGCGCCGTTTATCTCCATCAGGGTGATCCTTGGCTTGTCGACGCACTCGATCAAGACACCAGGCAAGCCTTCGTTCACGCTGACCGTCCTGGCTATTACACCCAGGCCCAGGGTGGGCAGAGCATCACGATCGTGCGGGAACTCACCCGCAAATCAGTCGGTCAGGGCATCGTCTGTTTCGGCGATATTGAGCTGACTAGTCGCGTGACCCATTATCTGCGTCGCGATGAGCACAGCAATGACGTGTGGGATGAAACTCCGGTCGAGTTGCCGCAACGGGTGTTGAGTACCCAAGCGCTGTGGTGGATTTTACCGGCAGCCCCATGCCAACGGCTCGGGCTTAAAGGTAGCGAACTTGGTGCCGCTGCCCACGCCGCCGAACATACTGCTATCGGATTGCTTGCTGCTTTTGCCACATGCGACCGATGGGATATCGGCGGGTTATCGACGGTGCTCCATGAAGATACTGGTGAATGTACCGTGTTCGTTCACGACAGCCATCCCGGTGGTGCTGGCTTTGCTAAGGCTGGTTATGAGCGTGTGACTGACTGGCTGGCTGCTGCACACGAACGATTAACTGACTGCGAGTGCGTTGAAGGATGTCCTTCGTGCTGTGTCTCGCCCAAGTGCGGTAACCAAAATCAACATCTCGACAAAGCTGCTGGAGCCAAGCTGCTCACCATCTTGCTCGACCAGTAGCCCGCGTCGGGGTAATCGCGTGGCTTCATCGCTACTCCGGTTCTGCGGCAATGGCTCGTGCCGTTGCGTTCATACTCGTAGGAAAACCAGGGGCGACGTAGCGGGGCTGAGCTTGGACTGTGACCGTAACAGTCAGTTCTGTCGCGCCGGAGTCGAGCTGACAATCGGCAAGCTCGCTGCCATTGGCTGCTGCTATGGTCCGCGCAACGATGCAGCCAGGCTCACCTGACCATGCGGCTTCCGCTGCTCCGAATGCCGCCAGATCGGCTGCTGCCCTTCCTCGATGGGCTGCTTCGACGTAGCTCACAAGCACGAGCATTGACCACAGCGCCAGCACGCCAACTGCGATGACCGCAGCAAGAACAGCTATCCCCGAGCCACGCTCATCGCGAAGGGTCATGGCAGTCCCGGCTCTGCATAAGCCTGTGCTTGGGCATGGAGCTCTGATGCTGGCACCAGCCCCAATGCTGACGATCGTCCTTGCACATCAACCACGATCATCGTTTCGTTCCGGTCGATGTGGACCGTAGCTGGAGCAATACGCTCAGAGACTGCTCGGACGCCTTCACTATCGCCACGCGCCTGTGCCCGTGCGATCTGAGCAGCTGCATCCCCGAGCGCGATCTGCTGAACTCCGGCAGCTATCCCCCACACCATCACCATGGCAACAACGGCCACGATCATCAAACTCAATGCCAGTTCAGCGGTCACCATTCCCGCCTGATTACGACGCATCATCTCTCCTCACATCGAATGAGGGGCCAGCCATCACTGGCTGGCCCCGTCAGAGCTAAATGCCCCACTTGAAAATGATGCTGAGCACCCGCTTGACCAGATCCAAGAGCAATTGCAAGATCGACGGATCTGTAATGACCTTGAAAAGGACACCAGCGAACGAGACTGCTGCGAGAGTTCCAGCCGCATATTCTGCCGTCGCCATGCCCCGCTGATTCCGCGTACGCTTCACAAGAGCTTTCATAACGTAACTTCCCTTCAGATTCCCAGATGGACCTCGGTTGAGGTCACCAGAACCATGCGTCGATGCGGTCCAAAATCTGCGGAGAAAAACTCGATGTGGGGATAGCGCTTAAAGCTCGTTGCACTGTGGATAATCGCAGTCACCAGAACATGCCAATCATGCTGGAGGCGATGATAGGCACGACTCCCACCAGCATGAACGCTGGCAAGAAACACACCATGAGCGGGTATACCGTCGTGATTCCTACCGTGCGCGCCCGCTGCTGTGCCTGGGCCGCGATCTCTTGACGCGCTTCGGCTGCATGGCGTTGCAAGATATCGAGTAGTGCTGTTCCCGAGCTCACTGATCGTGCAAGATCACGCATGACTGGGCCAACTACCAGACGATCTGCTGACGCTCGCCAGGCTTCTACATCGCTTGCCCCGACATCAATTCGTTGTCGAACCACAAGTAATTCCTGCGCAACTGGCCCATCGAGCACAGCGATAACGTCAGTAACAGCCGCCCGCAGCGGTAACCCTGCCTCCAGGCAAGCACCGAGTAAGTCCAATGCCTGCGGCAAGCCCATGAGTAGCTGCTCACGCTCGCGACGTCGCGATGCTGGTTCCAAATATCCCAGCCCCACCATTACTGCCAACGCCAGACCAACCGCCACCGGCGCTGCTGCCAGACCCAACAAAAGCACGGCGACAAAACCCACACCTGCCCCAAGCCAGGCCCTCTGACGTCGTGGCATGGCCCCTGGCTTGCCCTGCACGATATGGAGCCACCGCGGGAGCGGACGTGGGCCATCGAGCCGATGAAGTACATGCTCTGGGACGAGCCACCAGAGAGTGAGCGCTGCACAACCTGCGGCAACACCGGCCCACATCAGGCGCCCGCCTTGTCGGCTAATCGTTCACTCCACAGCAACCCCGCACAGGTCAGGGCCACACCAGTGAGCAGAAGTGCATTACCGATGGCATTCGTCAGGAGGAAACGTAGCGGGTCACCGCCCAAGCCATAGCCCAGCCCTAAGCCAGCCAGCGGTAGTCCAGCGAGGAGCCGTCCCGTAGCGCGAGGAGCAGCAAGTTCCCCCACCACCACACGAGAAAGTGCGCGCTGTTGGGTCAAGGATGTGGCGACCTGGCGAAAACTCATCGCGAGCGGCGCTCCGACTCGTTCCCCAAGCTGCCAAGCAGCAGCTAACTCATCTGCACCTTCCATTCCAGGCACCAGCGCGAGCTGACGCAAAGAGTCAGCGACGTTGCCACCCAACCGAGCAGCAGCAAGCGGCTCCGCTAACAATGGGTAGTCCTGCGCCACAATCTCCAACGCCTCCCGAGGGATTCTGCCGACATCGACTTCGCCCGCGAGCGCCAGCGCTGCTTGAGCCAGCTGCGTATGCCGTTCCCGGGCTTTTCTGCTCGCTAATCTCCTTCGCGTAATGGTCCAGATCGTCAGTACCACTGCGCTCATCCCGATACCTATCACTGCACCAGGCCTGCCCCATAACAACCATGACAGGCCAATGCCTACACCAGCACAACCGATCGGAAGTACTGATCGTTGTCGATGACGGCGTCGCTCTGGTTGAGTGCAGTTCAGCCGCGTCGCAGAAGCTGCTGGGCACCAAAGCCATACGGCAAGGGCTGCACACACTGCGCCGAACAGGATCATCCCATCACCTCATCTAGCCGTTGCGCGCCCGGTCCAACGACGATCTTCCCGGCGCTCCAGGTCAAGGCTGGAACCGCCTCCACATAGCCCTGATCATTGCGGGCCAAGGTATGGATCTGCTCTACTCGCCGTAGTCCATCGATTCCCCGTCGAATATGGATTACCACCGATAAAGCTGATGCCAGTTGCGCATGTAAAGCCTCGCGCCCTAACCCAGCTAACGCCGCTAAGGCCTCCAACCGCGACGGGACATCACGAGCAGAGTTCGCGTGCACCGTGCCACAACCACCTTCATGCCCGGTATTGAGGGCTGCCAGAAGATCAACAACTTCAGCTCCTCGAACCTCACCAACGACCACTCGATCTGGTCGCATCCGTAAGGCTTGTTTCACCAAGGTTGAGAGCGTGATCGCCCCACTACCTTCCGCATTTGCTGGGCGTCCTTCCAACCAGACCACATGAGGATGGCGCGGATTAAGTTCTCGGGAATCCTCAACAACAAGCAATCGCTCCTGTGCTGGAACACTTGCCAGTAACGTCGCGAGCAATGTGGTCTTACCCGTACCGGTACCGCCAGAAATCAAAAACGCGAGCTTGCGGTCAATGATCCGTTGCAGCACAGCAGCAATCGGCTCTGGCATGAACCCCAACCGCACCCACTCATCCAAGCTGAGATGACGACGTGCAGGAACCCGCAACGAGATTGACGTCCCTGGCTCAGCAACCGGAGACAGCACCGCGTGCAAGCGCGTGCCATCAGCAAGACGAGCATCGACATACGGACATGCGTCATCCAGACGGCGACCAACACCAGCAGCCAATCGGGCAGCTAACT
>JBOFIQ010000358.1:0-1183 GCA_051650245.1 Propionibacteriaceae bacterium
GACCTGCCCGATGACAGATCGTCTGGAATACGACATCAAGAGCGTGCTGTCGAGCATGGTCCGCGTCGTCTGCATCAACTGGGTCTGGATGCCGCCGTGGAGTCTTGAACTGATCACCGAAGATGGTCGTGAGCAATTGCGCGCAATCGGGTTTGCTATTTAGTAACGCTGAGTCAGCGGGCGATTTTCCAGTGATGGAGAGTCGCCCGCTGCTTATTATTGGCTCTGACGTTTTGCTAGCGCTGGGCGGCACAACGAAACAGTGTCGCAACCACGAGCATCAACCCCAGTACCGGTCTCAACGAATCCCATCCGTTCTACCGCGGCAATCCCGGTGCGGTTGGCGCGGTAGAAATCGGTATGAAGATCGGCATGAGGCCATTCGTGGGCGGCAAGTTCGATAGCGCGATCTTGGACAAGATCAGAAATATCGCCCTCGCAGTAATCGGGGATAAAGCGCCACTGCAAAAAGATTGACTCGGGGCGGCGCTTCTGGGCATGGAAGTACCCGATCAAGCGCCCGTCGAGAATGATTGAGCGCATAGCAGCTAGCTCGGCAACCGGATCGTCTAAATATTGCGAGATCGTGGCCCAATCGGGGATGGAATAGATGTCGTAGGGGGCGGGATGGCGGAAGCGACTGAGTTCATCAAAATGAGCCGGAAGTAGTGCAATGAGCCGAAGTTGGTCGAGATCGACCTCGTGGGCTGGGGAGTGGTCGTAGGCATCGGTCATGGGGTAACAGCAATCGCTAGGGTGGATGTGAGTGAACACAGTGATGTGGCAAGTAAGTATAGATGAGGCTGTTTTTCCGCTCCCGTTTGCCCAGGAGCCATATCCCCGGAAGAATAGGGAGACATGATTACGGCGCAGGGGATCGAAGTTTGGGCAGGGGCTCAGCTACTGCTGCAGCCTGCGACATTTCAGATCGCCAAAGGCGACAAGATTGGCTTAGTTGGCCGCAACGGTGCCGGGAAAACGACGCTGACCAAGATCTTGGCCGGTGAAGGGATTCCCGCTTCGGGCCAGGTGATGCGCACGGGAACAGTCGGCTACCTGCCCCAAGACCCTCGCACTGGCGATGTGGAACAGCTTGCGCGGCACCGGGTGATCTCAGCGCGAGGTCTTGACCAGATAGCGCGTCGAATGCGGGCAGCCGAAGAGAATATGGCCTCAGCTGATA
>JBOFIQ010000359.1:0-4010 GCA_051650245.1 Propionibacteriaceae bacterium
CAGTGAGACGCCACCATCGACCTGAATCCGGATCTCCCGATCACCGATCAACTCACGAGTACGCGCAATCTTCGGCAGGGTGAAATCCATGAATGCCTGACCACCAAAACCTGGTTCGATAGTCATGATGAGTACTGAATCCACCTCATCGAGCATGCAGGCATAGGACTCAATACTGGTTGTTGGATTGAGGCCGATTGCTGCTTTTGCTCCCAGTTTGCGGATCGTACGCGCTAGGCGAATAGGAGCCTTTGCTGCTTCAACATGGAAGGTGACCGAATGGCAGCCCGCCTCTGCATATTGCGGTGCCCACAGATCAGGGTTTTCGATCATGAGATGTAGATCAAATGGCGTCGAGGTATGACGTGCAAGCATCTCAACGACAGGTAACCCGAAGGTGAGGTTTGGCACGAAGTGACCATCCATCACGTCGAGATGAAGCCAATCGGCGCTTGGAATACGGTTCACCTCAGCGGCAAGGTCGGCTAGATCGGCGTTGAGAATACTTGGTGTAATGAAAAAGCTCACGGTCCTAGCCTACTAAGCTTTGTCGACCTGTAAGAGCGCACAAAACATTGCGTCCGTTCCGTGGCGGTGTGGCCACAACTGGAGATAGCGTCCCAGCGCAGCATCGCTGACCTCTGGCAGATAGTGAGGTGCGTCCAGAACGGTGACAGCGCGGTTCACAATTGCGGCTTCGACAACATCACGAGTTTCTGCTCGATGCGGTGAGCAGGTGACGTAGGCAACGACTCCACCAGGAGCGACCGAATCGAGTGCAGTTGTGAGTAGACCTTGCTGGATCTGGGCAAGTTCTGCAATATCACTGGCCTCTTTGCGCCAGCGGGCTTCAGGGCGCCGCCGCAGTGCACCCAACCCGCTACAGGGAACATCAGCAAGGACTCGGGCAAAGCTCGACGACTGCCAGGCCGGTTCTAACCCATCACCCACGATGACCCACGGGAAACCTGGATATGCCCGAAGAGCTTTCTTCACCAACTGAGCACGTTGGGCATGGGGCTCAACCGCGATCAGACGTTCGTGACGGGCTAGTGCAAAGCCAGCCAAGAGCGCTGACTTACCGCCAGGTCCAGCACATAGATCTAGCCATGGGCCAGCAGGAGCACTGGCAGCAGCCAGCGCCATCGCAACCAACTGCGAGCCTTCATCTTGGACACCTGCTTTGCCATTGCGAACGGCTGCAATAGCGCCAGGGTTGCCCTTAAAAGACGTGCCATATGGGCTATAGCGCAGGGGCTCTCCAGGAAGCTCGGATACCTCTAACAGGCCCGGGCGCACCACGAGCGTGGTCTCTGGTGCCTCATTATTGGCCATGAGTGCAGCTTCAAGCTCCTCGGCTGGAAGAACATCTGCATACGCATCGACAATCCATCGCGGGTGCGCCGTACGTAAAGCGAGAGCTTCATATTCACTGAGGCCATCGGAAAGTTCGGCGATCCACTCGGCATAGCTACGAGCACCAAGTTTGCGAGCAACGGCGTTGATAACACCAGTAGCGCGGTGTCCAACGACACGGGCGGCCACATCAACATTGGCATCGACGGCTGCATGGAGCGGGACACGCATGGCGAAAAGTTGATGAGCAACAAGCCGTAATACATCGATGATGCCAGATTCCAGCGATGCGAGATCCCGCTTGGCAGCCACTTCGATAATGCGATCGTAGGTCCCCAACGCACGGCAGGTACCGTAGACCAGCTCGGTAGCAAAACCGGCATCGCGTCCCTCTAGCCCGGCTGCTGCAAGCCGCTCGCGTAGGGCGAGATTGGCATATGCGCCATCGATGGTGACATCTTGCAATGCGTCAAAAGCTGCCTCACGAGTAGGGTCAACGCTGCGCGCCATTAGGATCCCATCCGATCTGTTGCTGTGATATTTGCCCCGCGAGCCCAATCTGGGCCAGCCATTGGCTTCTTACCGGCTGCCTGAACAGTGTCAAGCCGTAGGGCAACCGTGCCGGTTCCCAGTTCGATGCTCTTCTTCGTCACTCGTAGTTGCCCGGGTGCTAATGGTTCTGCTGACGATACCGGTGTGGCTGCGATGACTTTGAATCGTTCGCCGCGAAAGAGAGTCCAGGCACCCGGGTTGGGGTAACAACCGCGAATCAATCGGTCGAGTTCAACTGCGGAAGTACTGAGGTCAAGGAATGCATCATCGACGGTGATCTTGGCTGCCTGGGTAATCCCTACTTCGGGCTGTGGCACTGGTACTTCGCCAGCCTCAACAGCAGCAATAGCCTCCACAAGAAGCTCTGCGCCACTGTGCGCTAACCGGGTCAAGACGGTGTCGCTGTTATCGGTTGGGCTCACAGCATCAGTGCGTGTGCGATAAATCGGTCCAGCATCGAGTTCTGGAACGAGACGAAAAACGGCTGCCCCGATTTCAGTATCGCCAGCCATGATGGCGCGTTGTACCGGTGCAGCACCACGCCAGCGCGGAAGCAAGGAGAAATGCAGGTTGATCCATCCATGGTGCGGGATAGCAAGCTCGGCAGCGCGAATAAGTTGCCCATAGGCCACGACGGGAGCTAGATCTGGTGCCAGCGCGACCAACTCATCATGGATATCGGCGACTTTATGGGGGGTGAAGACAGGCAACCCCAGTTCTTGGGCTCGCTGTGATACCGGGGAGGCAATAAGTTTACGGCCTCGCCCTGCGGGGGCATCTGCGCGTGTCAGCACGCCAACAACCTCATGCCCAGCAGCGACGATGGCGTCGAGGCTGGCAACAGCGACGTCGGGGGTTCCGGCAAAGAGAATACGCACGGGCTAAGGCTACCGGGTGAACTCACACCGCGATGGGGTCAACGCGGATGCGGACGAGATAAGGGTCTTTATGCTGGGACCAATCAGCAACGATCGTGCGCAATGCGTTGGTGACGCCGCGACGTTGTGCGGGTGCCATTTTGAGCAAGAGTCGTTGCTCATCTGATCCGCGGCATGGCAAGGGACCAAAGGCCTCAGCCCCTTGTGGCAGAGTTAATGTGGCGAGTAATGCCGAAAGCGCTGCTGGTGAGCCTTCCACGGCAATCAGAGCAGCTTGGGGCGGGAGTAAGGCCCCTTCACGCTCTTCGATCTCACGTTGGGCAAAGCCAACTGGATCGTGACGAACCAGAGCCTGGATTGCACGCGAAATGGGATCTCCTACGATGATCACGGAGCCACCCTGAGCAGGGCCACGAACCAAGGACACTGCAGTGGACCAGCGCCGTAAAGCCTCTTCCGCAGCACGAAGGTCTGGGCGCGAGAGCAAAGCGTCTGCATCCAATAGCACAGCCGCCGCGTAGCCAGCGACTGCTGGTGGTTCTGCCCCCGGCGTCGCCACCACAAGGCAAGGCTCTACCCCAACATCTGGGCAGATTGTTCCGGCTGCACTCAGCACTACCGGTACGCCGGGGAAAGCAACCTTGAGCTCATCAACCTGACGGGTCGCTCCCACGACGGCTGCCCGGATTTCATTGCCGGTACATGAACGGCAGCGCCAACTCCCCCGGGACCCGGTCCACCCACATGAACGGCAGCTTAGCGTTCCAGGTAGAGCTTCAATGACGGTGGTTCCACATCTAGGACAGGCCACTCGTTCGCGACAACTACGACACAACAACCCCAGGTAATGCCCGGTGCGCGGTATCTGAACCAGAACCGGCCCAGAGGCGAGCCCAGCCCGAAGCGTGACAAAGACCTCATGCGGAAGCCGGTTGTGCGTGGCCGCTACTGCACGGACAACTGGACAATGCTGGCGACGCTGACCTGCCGAAAGTGACAGTTCGCCCAACCAGCCAGAATCGATGTAGTTCTGAATTTCTGGGGTGCGAGCCGGGCTAGCAATGAGCAGTGCACAGCCGTCAATGCCAACCCGCAGGCAACTAATCTCACGGCTATGTGGATATGGTGCATGAGGCTCAGACCATTGATCATCACCATCATCAAGAAGCGCGATCAGCCCCAGTTCGGGCAACGGGGCAGATGTTGCTGCCCGAGTACCGATGA
>JBOFIQ010000360.1:0-3276 GCA_051650245.1 Propionibacteriaceae bacterium
TGCGTGCGCTGGAATCCCAGCCCGCTGGAGCGCTTTCAATAGCGGATCATCGGCAGCACACGGCAAGACTGCCAGTACCGGCTGGCCAGCAAGGGCCACGACGTGAGCCACATTGACGCCTTTACCACCGGCTTGATCGTGCACCTGCGTGAGCCGATGCACACCGCCGCGAGCAAGCTCGTGTGTGATCAGCGCGCTGCGGTCGATCGATGGATTAGGGGTAAACGTGATGATCATGCGATGACAACCTCGATTCCCAGTTTCTCGATAGCAGCCCGCATTCGGGGGCTGGCTGCGTCGTCGGTGATGATGCAGTCCACATCGGTCAAAGCTGCGAAGGAATACCCCGCCTCAGCGCCCCACTTACGCGAATCAGCGAGCAGCACCACACGCTTAGCGGCGGCAATCATGGCTCGCTTGACTGCGGCTTCTTCGGCTTGTGGCGTTGTGAGGCCAAGGTCTTGGGTCAGACCGTTCGTTCCGATAAAGACGATGTCTGCACGTAGCGCGTTAAAGCTCGCCACGGCTTCAGCTCCTACGACGGCGAGAGTGACTCCACGCACTGCACCTGCAACGATGCGGACGCTCAAATCGTCGCGCGATGAGGCCACTGCGGCTAACCCGACGCTATTGGTCAGCACCGATAAGCCACTGGGGAGGAGCGGCACCATCCGCGATGTTGAGGTACCTGAATCCATAATGACTGGGCCGGTGAGCGATGCAGGGATCAGCCCCACAGCCGCTTGCGCGATACGTTGTTTTTGGTCTGCTGCAGTCGCATCACGAGTTGTGAGTTGCACATCACCTAAGAGCATCTGCTCTACCGGGATAGCCCCGCCATGTACTCGCGTGAGGATCTTCGCTTTGGCCAGGACATCTAGGTCGCGGCGGATGGTTTCTGGGGTGACGTCGAAGTGCAGCGCAGCCTCAGCAACCGACACATTGCCGTTGGCGCGAGCCAACTGTGCCAGTTCTTGCCGACGCTCTGCTGCGTACATCGCCACCCTCCAAGATGTTGGTTTGATTACGATATTGACCTAACCCCTTGTCAATGTCAAGCAATCCAACATAAAATCAAAAACAAGCAAAGATCGGAGGAGCCATGTACGACCAACTCCACGGCACCGGCGTCGTCCCGGGTGTCGCAGCAGGACCTGTCATCTGGGCAACGCCCCACCAAAGCCTTCCAGAGCACTCCCCGACGCTTGCCGAGGATCAGCGTGAAGCCGCCGCAGCCCAATTCAGCGCCGCCGCTGACACCATCGCTGCCCGTCTCACCGAGCGTGCCTCCCACGCAACAGGTGTTGCCACTGAAGTTTTAGGCGCAAATGCAGCTCTTGCCCGCGACCGCGGCTGGCGCAAAGCCGCGCTCAAACTCATTGCGACAGGGAATCCTCCAGCCTGGGCCACTGTTGAAGCCATCGGTCAGTTCGTCGATACCTTCACCACACTTGGCGGCCTTATGGCTGAGCGCACTACCGATCTACTCGACATCCGTGACCGGGTCTTGGCCGAGCTTGCAGGCCTACCCGAGCCAGGTATCCCCGCCCCCAGCGAACCCAGCATTCTTTTCGCTGAAGATCTTGCCCCCGCCGATACTGCTGGCCTCGACCCCACGCTCATCGTGGCCCTATGCATCGAGCATGGCAGCCCTACCAGCCATACCGCGATCATCGCTCGCCAGTTAGGTATCCCCTGCCTGGTGGCCGTGTCTGATCTACGTAGTATCGCCGCTGGCACACAGGTCCTTGTCGATGGCAAGAGCGGCACCATCGACGTGAACCCCGATCCGGCTGCCGCCGAGGCCGCTGTTGCCCATGACGAACGTCGCCGTGCGGCCATCCGCGCCTGGCACGGCCCAGCCGTCTTGGCTGACGGCACTGCGGTCCAGTTACTTGCCAATGTCCAAGATGGGCCCGGAGCACGCACCGCTGCCGACGTCTCCGATGCCGAAGGTATCGGACTATTCCGTACCGAGCTGTGTTTCCTCTCCGCTCAGAGCGAGCCAAGCGTCGCAGAACAGACGGCGATCTACCGCGAAGTTTTTGAGGCATTCCCTGGCAAAAAAGTTGTTGTTCGCACATTGGACGCTGGCTCGGATAAGCCTCTAGCCTTTGCCAATATGTCCGCCGAAGATAACCCCGCCATGGGGCTACGCGGAATCCGTATCGCCACCGATAACCGCGATATCTTGACCTGCCAGCTCGATGCTATTGCTGCCGCTGGCGGCCATGACGCCTGGGTGATGGCCCCGATGATTGCCACACTCGACGAGGCCCGAAGCTTCGCCGATGACGCTCATGCTCGTGGCCTCAAAGCCGGAATCATGGTGGAAGTTCCAGCCGTCGCAGTCCTGGCGCGACGTTTCCTCGACATCGTTGATTTCGTCAGCATCGGCACCAACGACCTCACCCAATACACCATGGCCGCTGACCGCATGAGCGACCTGCTCGCCGCGTACAACGATCCCTGGCAGCCCGCAGTGCTCACGCTGGTGCAGAGCACCGCACAAGCGGGCCTCGACCTCGGCAAGCCCGTGGGCGTTTGTGGTGAAGCAGCCGCTGACCCCTACCTGGCATGTGTCCTCATCGGCTTGGGCGTAACCAGCCTCTCCATGGCCGCGACTGCTATCGCGTCGGTCGGTGCTCAACTCAGCGACGTCACCCTGGAGGGCTGCCGTGAAGCCGCTGCACTTGCGCTCAATGCCAATGACGCACGCAGCGCCCGAGAAGCCGTCAGTAGTTACCTCGGCTAAAAACCGCAGCACAGCGCGGGGTGATCTCCTCTAGGAGATCACCCCGCGCTATGTATCACGTACTTATTCAGTTGCGGCGTCGCCGGACTCAAAATCTGCCGGAACCGCGTCAGGAACATCGCGGCTTACCCCTTCGAAGGAGAATGGCTCAGCAGAACCATCCGCAGCAACATCGACACGTACGATCTGGCCGCCATGAAGCTCCCCAAAGAGGATCTTCTCCGCGAGCACGTCCTCAATGTCGCGCTGGATTGCGCGTCGTAGTGGACGAGCACCCAGCAACGGATCGTAGCCGCGCTTCGCAATGAGAGCCTTGGCTGCCGGGGTGAGTTCGATTCCCATATCGCGATCCTTCAAGCGGCCCTCAATCTGGGCAACCATGAGATCGACGATGTGCTCGATATCGCCTTGGGTGAGCTGGTGGAACACGATGATCTCATCAACACGGTTCAAGAACTCTGGACGGAAGTTCTGCTTGAGTTCCTCCGAGACCTTGCCCTTCATCTTCTCGTAGCTGGTCA
>JBOFIQ010000361.1:0-1341 GCA_051650245.1 Propionibacteriaceae bacterium
AGTAGCCGTTCGGTACTTTCTCTAGATAGCGCTGGTGGCTTTCCTCGGCACGCCAGAAACGGGGAGCATCTTCAATCCGAGTACGGATCATGCCGTAGCCAGCATCGGCCAATTTGTCTTGATATGCCTCGATAACCTCAGTGGCAATGTTGGCCTGTTCTTCGCTGACAACGAAAATCTCTGAGCGATACTGCGTACCAATGTCATTGCCTTGCTTATCCAACTGCGTCGGGTTGTGGTTTTCCAAAAAGACTCTGACGAGTTCGGCATAGCTGATCTGGTGCGGATCGAACGTGACATGCACCGTTTCAGCGTGACGGGTAGCTCCTGTGCAGACCTGCTCATAGGTGGGGTTGGGGACAGTGCCACCCATGTAACCCACTTCTGTAGCGATCACGCCGGGAGTTTCCCAATACAACTTTTCCGCGCCCCAGAAGCACCCTTGGGCGAAGTACGCATCTGCCATGGGTAGAGCCTAGCCTGCGCAGTGCCTTGTCCCCAAGGAAAATCTAGGACTGGGCTGCGTCAGTGCTGCTTTACTGCTTGATGGTTAAAGCTTTGCCCATCCCCATCTTCTTCACTAAAGCCTCAGCATCGGCAAGTGAAGGAGTGGCGGATTCACTGGACGAAGCTATAGCTAGCCAGGTGCCGCCATCGACATAGCCGATTGCTTCCGTGGTATCCATCTGCTTATATGTCGCAGATATCGTATCGGTGACATGCTCGGCCTCAACCAAAACGAAGAGATACTTGGTCCCTGCTGTGGTATCGATGCAGCTGACTGCAGCCGTGGCGTAGGGCAGCTTGCTATTTGCGATAGTGCGGAAATTTGCTTGGGCACAATCTGCTTTCGCCACCAGCACATCAAGCTGGGCCTTAGCAGCCGACGAAAGGCTAGGGGAATTAGCTTCGCTAGGGGAGAAGTGGCGCTCGCTGACGTGCGATGTGGTGTCGCGGTAGCCGTCGCTTTGCTCGTAGCACCAGTAGCGGGAACGGCGCTGGACGCGACAGCGCTGGGCGTAGTCTCAGGTGTAGTCGTGACCGCGGACGTGGCACACGCAGTAAGCGATCCCGTAAGAAGTAGCCCGGTCAACGTCGCAAGAGTTTTTCGTGTGGCGGCCATCGCTTCTCCTTAGTGAAATCGTGCTGAGCAAGAGCGCCAACACCAAGTAGTACATAACTACCCGCATGCAATATAACAGCGCACTCGTCGATTACGTGGCAGCGACAGGATCGGGTAGCTGCCATTGGATTCCGGGTACACCTTGCTCAGCCAAGGCAGCATTGACCCGAGAAAATGGCCGTGACCCAAAAAATCCTGACGTGGCACTCATTGGTGAT
>JBOFIQ010000362.1:0-1699 GCA_051650245.1 Propionibacteriaceae bacterium
GCAGCCTCATCTGCAACGAGAACATAGCTGTCATAGGTGGGCATGATGAGCGAGCCGCGCGGACCACACACTCCCAGTCGGCTCCCTGGCACAGCCGTTTGAGCCCATCGAGAAGCAGGACCGTTATGCCCGGTTGCAATATCGATAATGAGCTCACCATCACGGTAACCACGGACGGTGTAGTCCCGCGTAATCGGACGACGATCGCCTTCTACCCTCGGACGTCCAGCAACCATCGTAGGCAGAAGCAGTTCACCATCAGCCTCAGGCAGCATCAGCCGGACATGCTGCGTCGGCGCAAACTGTTGCACCGGAAAATCATCAAGGTCTCCCCGCAAGAAGATACGACGCATGGAAGCAGTCAGCTCCTCAACCCGTGATACTTCAAGAGCACGAGCTTTGAACTCATGCATGATCTTGCGTGCTGCTTCAGCCATGACAACCCCTAGTTAGGTGAACCTAAGCAAGGGTAGCCCGGATATAGTTTCCCGGACAACCACTTTGCTGATGGGTGCTCCCGGACATATATCGGGAATCCACGTTAGCTTTAGCAGTTTACCTGCCTTATCTATCCAGCCGCCGCATCCATGGCAGCAGCAATCGCTGCTTTTACTGCCCGCTCATCGAGTTCTCGTATGGCTTTCGCCGTCACTCCCCCAGGACTTGTCACTTTCTCTCGTGCAACGGTCGGGCTGTCTGCTGTCTCGTGTAGCAGCTTTGCCGAGCCTGCAACCGTCTGAATTGCTAGTTGCGTTGCAAGACTACGCTGCATTCCCTGCGCTACAGCGGCATCGACCATGGCTTCAATGACATAGAAGATGTAGGCCGGAGCTGATCCTGCTACCGCAATCACCTGCTCGATGCGCTTTTCTGGAATCTCGATGATGAGTCCGGCTGCTGCGAGAAGTTCTTTGACCCAGGCCATGTGCTTCGCGGTTGTCATTGAACCGGCAGTCAACGACACCACACCTTGGCCGACCTGAACTGGCGTATTTGGCATTGCGCGGATGACTGCTACCTGTGACAACTCTGCTTCAATCGTCGCCAAGGAAACCCCAGCAGCCAGACTCACCACGACAGTGTCTGCTTGCAGCAAAGGAGCAATCTTTCTCGCCACACCAATGATCTGCTGTGGCTTGACGCCAAGGATCACCAGATCAGCACGTGCTACATCAGTCAATTCGGCAGCGGTAGCACCAAGAATTGCAGCAGCACGGGCTGTGGACTCTTCCGTGCTATTCACCACCAGAAGTTCCTTGATACCGCTTCTACCTAATGCGGCACCAAGGGCAGTACCCATCGAACCTGCTCCAATAATCATCGCTACAGCCATGACCCAAACTTACGACGATTTCCCCCTATCCAGCTATTCACAAATAAATGCATGGAAGAGATCAGGGCAAGGTGTTAGCCTTGCGCATCAGCGGACAAGGACGTTCGCTATTCTCTTGGGGATAGCGTCTCCGTTCCCGCCCATAGCTTTTGGACGAGAGGAAACTCATGGATGCATTCCTAGCCCCAACCCCATTCCTTGCTTCAGGCGAGTTGGCGTCAGTGACCCCACACTGGCAAAACGATATTCTCAACGCCAGCAATAGCGATAGTGCCGCTGAACAGTTTTATCGTTCAACCCCCGGTTACGCACTCGGCAAGACCTATGTAGTCGATGATGTGCCGATGGTCGCCGTATCCTTCCTTG
>JBOFIQ010000363.1:0-1190 GCA_051650245.1 Propionibacteriaceae bacterium
CTGCTGAATTGGCACGCCGTAAGCTACTCGATGAGTCGGTTTTGGTGACGCAAACAGGCTGCATGTTTCCATGCAATCGGGCCCCGCTGGTCGTGGTTTATCCCGATAACGAGTGGTATGAATCCTTGGCGATTGAGGATATTTCGTGGTTTGTTGATCGGTTGGAAGCCGGTAAAGATGAACGTACAGGACCCTTATCTTGGCCTAGGGCTGAATGAGTTAGGCTCACGTTAGATCTGTTGGCTGTAGATAGATATCAGGTCGCTGGTCCTGAATGTTCCTGGGAGAGGAAAATGGTGGATTCCTGTGTTCTCAGCAAGGTAGCTGAGTAGGGGCAGCGACAGATCGTATGGATATTGACTATCGTCATGAGGAGAATGCGATGAGTACAGCAGGACATACGTGGCGCGAACTCCTGGACGCGATGACTAGCCGCGACCCACGAGTGCGTGATGGCTGGGCATACAGTGAGTTAGCTGAGGGCATCACTAGTGGTCGCTGGAACGAGGAGCTGACCGATATCCGGGCTGTCGCAATCTCTCATTTCGATCACGAAGAGGTGCAGGCCAGAACATTTGCTCCGCTCATCTTGTGTTGGCTCATCGACGCCGGTGATCGAGATCGCTCAATTTTTGATGCCTGCGCTCGCTGGTATCTAGCCGAAAACGATACCCGTGGTTATGATCTGGAGCGGGGGTGGCTACATGCTGTTGCTCATGGTGCTGATTGCCTTGGTGTCTGCGTCCACGCTGGAATTGCCACTCCCATCGAGGTTCTTAACATTCTTGCGTTACGCCTTACCCGCGAAAGCTCCGTCTGGGCTAATCAGGAGGAGTCTCGCATTGCTGTTGCGATATTGCGCGTACTCCAGACAGATCCTGACGTCGATCTGGACGTATTCTTCTCGCCGCTGGAGGCTGCGTTAGCTCAGACCGAGCAGCAATGTGAATCGGCTGATTCGACGTTCATGCCGCCACGGTGGTTAGCGAACCTGCAGGCCACAGCTCATATTCTCTATGTGTGTGCGCAAGAACCGGTCCTATTGGCAGGTGAGCGGTTTGAGGTTCCTCAGAAAGATGAGTTACGTGCCCGGTCCTTGGGCCTAACGCGTCGTCTTCTTGATTGGCTGATCACCTAAAGCGAGGTTAGACGCTGTAGGCAGTGGAGCGGATGACGAGAATCGAACTCGC
>JBOFIQ010000364.1:0-1771 GCA_051650245.1 Propionibacteriaceae bacterium
CCCACTTCGATCACCGTCGTAGCAATAAGAACATCCACCTCACCGCGAGTAAAAGCAGCCATCGTGGTGTCTTTTTCTTCTGCAGGCAATTTCCCGTGCAGTAAGCCAAGTCGTAGCCCAGCTAGTTCGGCTTGCGCCAAAGAGGTGAATAGTTCGGACACATTATGGCCCGCACTTTGGTCTGGCTCGACACGTTCCTGTGGCGTAATCGCGGGAGCAACGACGAAAGCCTGCCGTCCTGCTGCTACTTCTTCTCGGATCCGTGCCCAGACTCGTGTCATCCACGCTGGTTGCCGAGCTTCATCGACGACAGTGGTCGAGACGTCTTGGCGCCCACGCGGAACATCACGCAACGTTGAGGTTTCTAGGTCACCAAAGACCGTCATCGCTACCGTACGCGGGATAGGCGTTGCCGTCATGACAAGCACGTGTGGGCGGGTAATGCCCTTACCCACCAATGCTGCTCGTTGCTCCACACCGAAACGATGCTGCTCATCGACAACGACAAGACCAAGATCTGCAAATTGGGTTCGATCAGCAATCAGGGCGTGGGTACCGACGATGATGCCAGCACTCCCCTGCGCCATAGCGAGCAACGTCTGACGCTTTCGTGCTCCCGGCATCGAACCAGTCAAGAGTTCTACCCGCGTTGCTGCCTCAGGAGCGCCCAAGGTACCCACCTGAGCCAATTCCCCTAGCATCTGGGTAAAGGTCGCAAAATGCTGACGCGCCAAGACCTCCGTAGGCGCCAAAAAGGCAGCCTGTCCGCCTGCATCAATCACAGCAAGCATTGCTCGCAATGCCACGATGGTCTTACCACTACCAACTTCACCTTGAAGCAGTCGCTGCATGGGGGTGTCTTTGGCAAGATCGGCGAATATGGTCTCCCCCACCTCCTGCTGCCCGGCTGTGAGTTCAAAGGGCAAGGTCGCATCAAAGGCCGCCAAGATCCCATCGCGACGACGTGGTCTAGGCGTGGCGTGGTGTACTGCTGATTCCTGTCGGCGCTTAGCCATCGTGAGCTGCGTTGCTAGCGCTTCATCAAAAATTAAGCGCTCAACACCAGCCTCCACTGCACCACGAGTCTCAGGAAGATGAACCTGATGCAAGGCCTCGTCAAGACCGATGACCTCTGCCTTAGCCCGAACCCAATCTGGAAGATAGTCCTCGACTGGACTCAGCAGCTCCAACGCCGATTTAATCGATTGCGCAATAGTCCAGCTTGGCAACCGCGATGACTGCCGATAGATACCGATCAACCCATCAGCTGAAGCTGCATTAGCGAAAGCGACCTTACGCTGTCGCGTCTCATCTTTGGCATTAGCAGTACTCACGACTGCACCATCTTTATTGATCATGACGAAATCAGGATGGGTCAGTTGAGGCTGGCCGTTGAACATGCCTACTTTGCCCGCAAAGATGCCACGATCGGACGTCGAAAGAGACTTCTGCCAATAATCCAACAGATGCGGACGCCCAAAGAACGTAAGCCGAAGAGACCCTGTGCCATCAGTAAGGACTACTTCAAGACGAGCTTTCGGGCCGATACCGTTACGGCGAATATCGCGCACTCGCGCAATGACAGCAACCTCATCGCCATCCTCAAGGTGCCGCAAATCCGAGCATTCAGTACCAGCGATATAGCGACGCGGGACATGACGAAGCAGATCTCCGATCGTTTCAATCCCCAAGGCGCTAAAAGCCGCCAGTTGCTTATCATCCGCAGCGAGCGGGCTCTCCAACTGCTCAAATGTCCTGGTCTGCCACCGTG
>JBOFIQ010000365.1:0-7927 GCA_051650245.1 Propionibacteriaceae bacterium
ATCACACACCACGCCATCTTCAGCGATAACAGCATTTTCCCGTGGCATACCCGTCTTCAATGCAATAGCCGCATTGGCCATGAGATGACGGACCTCACCATGAACTGGGAGCGCATTCTTCGGCTTGAGGATGTTGTACACATAGAGCAGCTCACCGGCGGAAGCATGGCCAGAGGTATGCACCAGCGCAACCCCCTTATGTACAACCCGAGCGCCAAGCCGCGATAGACCATTAATCACGCGCGATACTGAGTTCTCATTACCCGGGATCAGGGATGAAGCCAGCAGCACAGTATCGCCAGAACCAATGGTGATCACCGGGTGATCGCTATTGGCAATGCGCGACAGTGCAGCCATCGGCTCGCCCTGGGACCCGGTGCAGATGATGACAACTTCATCATCGCGATACTTCTCAATATCGTTGATGCTGATGAGGACATCGCCAGGGACCTGAAGATAACCCAGATCACGAGCAACGCCCATATTGCGCATCATGGACCGGCCGACATAGGCAACCTTGCGCCCATAACGCTGCGCCAGGTTCAGCACCTGCTGTACTCGGTGAACATGCGAACTAAAACACGCCACGATGAGCTTGCGCTGGCTGCTGGCAAAGACACGCTCCAAGGCTGGCTCAATATCGAGCTCGGGGGTAGTAAAACCACCCACCTCGGCATTCGTGGAGTCCGCCATGAGTACGTCGACGCCTTCTTCGCCGCAACGAGCAAAGGCACGCAAATCGGTAATGCGATGGTCTAGCGGGGTCTGGTCCATCTTGAAGTCGCCGGTGTGAAGCACCGTTCCGCCAGCAGTACGGACGAAGACTGCCATCGCGTCTGGGATGGAGTGATTAACCGCAATGAAGCTCACGTCAAAGGCCCCGATCTGACGTCGTCCACCATCTTCGACCACATTGAACTGGGTCGGAGGGAGACGATGTTCTTTGAGCTTTTCGCGTAGTAGCGCCAATGTCAGCGACGAACCATAAAGTGCGATATCGGGCCGCATGCGTAGCAAGTACGGCACTGCACCGATGTGATCTTCGTGCCCATGAGTCAAGATCAGGCCGTCCACGTCATCAAGACGGGACCGCAGCGAATCAAGACCCGGCAAGATCAAATCGACGCCAGGATGTAACTCATCAGGAAAGAGCACACCGCAGTCAATGAGGAGGAGCCGCCCGTCAATTTCGAGCGAACTCATGTTGCGACCAACGTCGCCGTGGCCACCATGCGGCGTGATGCGGAGCGTATGCTCGGCCAACGTCGGGGGCTTTACCAGTGTTGAATCTGTCATGTTGCGTCTAGTCTAGTCCAGTGACGACTTCTGCACCCTCTGTACGACTTGCCCTCCCTCGTGATGCTGCGCGTATTGCTGTACTGCAAATCGCTGCGGCCACTGAGCAACTTGGCGAACAGGCTAATGCCCTGCTCGGCACTGACTTGATGGAGGATGTCATTACCCGATGGCAATTTGCCATCACCCGTCCACCACTTGCCACCATGCGCGTTCTTGTCGCGACCCAAGCGGTTGAGGGACAAGATCAGCCCCAGATCGTTGGCTACGCCGTAACCGGGCCCTCTGATGACGAGGATGCCGATGCGAGTTCTGGCATCATCGCTGAGTTCACCATCGGCGAAGCCTACCGGCGCCAAGGGCATGGTTCACGATTACTTCATGCCTGCGTCGATACCTTACGAGCTGATGGTTTCTCGCACTGCACAACCTGGCTTGATACCACCAACGATCCACTACGTACGTTCCTGGTGGAGGCTGGATTCGTCGCTGATGGCGCATTCCGCGAGCTTGATGATGAGCCGCTACATCTGCGTCAGCTGCGCCTCATCACCCAGATTTAAGCCAAAACCGGTTTAGCTCTCCCTTGAGGAGGGCTAAACCGGGAGGTTAGTCAAACGCTCAAGAAGGCTGGCGTCTTAGCCCACGCATTGACAAGGCGCTCAATCGGTCCGCGATCACATTTTGCGCCGACGATGGCCATTGTTGGTGGCTTAGTCAAAATGTCATAGGCAATAGCCTGAACCTGCTCAGCTGTAGTTGCAGCAAAGGCGTCCAGGATCTCATCCATGGTGCGCTCATCGCCGAAAAGCTCGGCCTTCCCCAGCCGCATCATGCGCGTATCGGGAGATTCAAAGGCGATCAGGGTTCCCCCACGCATCTGGCCTTTGGCCCGGGCTAGCTCTTCCGCAGTGACACCGTTGGTCACGATATCAACGATTTCTGCATTAACGAGCCCCATAATCTCGGGAACGACGGTAGGCCCGCTCATCCACTCGATGATGAACTGCCCAGCATCGCCATATGCGCTTGTTGCTGCATCAATGTGATACGCCAAGCCACGGTTTTCGCGTACCTGGGTGAACAGTCGGCTCGACATGCCGCCACCAAGAATTAACGCGAGCAAGTCGGAGGCAAAACGTCGATCATCAAAACGGGGCAAACCCCTAAACGACAAAACGCAGTTGCACTGCTCCATCTCTGGCTTTGACCGGGTTGCCAACGATGCCTTGATCGGCGCAAGAACAGCGGGCTTACGCGACATATCGCGATCGGCGCCCTTCCATCCCGACAGTTGCTTGACGAGCCAATCATGATCAACAGCACCGGCAGCCGATACGACGATATTGGATGTCCGGTAATGCTTCTTCCAGAACTTATACACCTCGTCGCGCGATAGCGAACGGATGGAGGACTTACTGCCGATAACGTCACGCGACAAGGGGTTACCCGCAAAGATCGACGTCGCCACCAAGCCATAGGCCTGCTCTAGCGGATCATCGCCGTGCATAGAGATCTCATCAAGAATGACGTGACGCTCTTGCTCAAAATCAGGCTCCGTGATGAGCGAATGAGCGAGCATATCGAGCAAGGTTTCGACCGCTACCTGCGCATCGGTGTCGAGCACTTTGGCATAAAAGCACGTGTGCTCTTTGGCGGTATACGCATTGGAGTCGCCGCCGATGGCATCAAAGGTCCGTGAGATCTGTGTCGCTGTTCGCTTCTTCGTCCCCTTGAACAGCACATGCTCCAAGAAGTGCGCCGAGCCTGCAAATTCAGCAGATTCATCACGCGAGCCGACATTGATAAAGACCCCAATCGAGAGCGTTCGGCTCCCGGGCATCGTTTCGGTAACAACGCGGAGACCGCTCGGCAGCACCGTGCGCTGAACAGCGCCTCCTAGGTGCGGCCGAGCGGTCCGCTGACGAGATGTCGCCAAGGACTCTTACTCCTGTGTCCCCGACTCAGCAGCCGCATCCTCGACCACCGGGATAAGCGACAGCTTGCCGCGCTCATCGATCTCGGAGATCTCGACCTGCAGCTTCTGACCGACAGAAAGAACATCCTCAACATTTTCCACACGCTTGCCGCCAGCGAGCGACTTGAGCTTGGAGATATGCAGGAGGCCGTCCTTGCCCGGAAGCAGTGACACAAAGGCGCCGAATGCTGTGAGCTTGACAACGGTACCGAGGTAACGCTCGCCCTTCTCTGGCATCGTCGGGTTGGCAATGCCATTGATCATGGTACGAGCAGCTTCACCAGCGTCGCCAGCCTCAGCTGCGATGTAGATCGTGCCGTCGTCTTCGATCGTGATCTGCGCACCAGTCTCGTCCTGGATCTGGTTGATCATCTTGCCCTTGGGGCCGATAACCTCACCGATCTTGTCCACGGGGACCTTCATCGTGATGATGCGAGGAGCGTATGGGCTCATCTCATCGGGGGCGTCGATAGCCTCTTCCATCACGTCAAGGATCGTGTGACGAGCGTCGCGGGCCTGCAGCAGCGCCTTTGCCAAGATGTCGGCGGGGATGCCGTCGAGCTTGGTGTCGAGCTGCAGCGCAGTCACGTAGGCACGAGTACCGGCAACCTTGAAGTCCATGTCGCCGAGGGCATCTTCTGCGCCGAGGATGTCAGTGAGCGCGACGTAATGCATGGTGCCGTCGACCTCTTCTGACATCAGGCCCATGGCGATACCAGCAACCGGCGCCTTCAACGGCACACCAGCGTTGAGTAGAGCCAGCGTCGAAGCGCAGACCGAACCCATCGAGGTCGAACCGTTAGAGCCGAGTGCTTCCGACACCTGACGAATGGCGTAGGGGAACTCTTCCTTGCTCGGGAGCACGGGGATAAGTGCCCGCTCTGCGAGCGCACCGTGACCAATTTCACGACGCTTGGGCGAACCCACGCGGCCCGTCTCACCCGTCGAGTAGGGCGGGAAGTTGTAGTTGTGCATGTAGCGCTTGGTCGTCTCCGGGGAGAGCGTGTCCAGCTTCTGCTCCATGCCCAGCATGTTCAACGTCGAGATACCCATGATCTGGGTCTCGCCACGCTGGAACAGCGCCGAACCATGAACGCGCGGGATAACGCCGACCTCAGCCGACAGCGCACGAATATCGGTAAGCCCACGGCCATCGATACGAACATCATCGGTGATGACGCGCTTGCGCACGAGCTTCTTGGTGAGCGCGCGGAAAGCACCCGAGATTTCCTTCTCGCGGCCTTCGAACTGCCCATCGAGCTGTGCATGTACCGCAGCCTTGAGCTCATCGGTAGCATTCTCACGATCCTGCTTGGCAGCGATCGACATGACCTCGGTGAGGCGCTGCTTGGCAGCAGTTTCAACGGCGGCGAAGACATCATCTTCGTAGTCGCGGAAGACCGGGAAGTCGTATGTAGCCTTGGGGAACTTGGCATGCAACTCAGCCTGAGCATCGCACAGGACCTTGATGAACTGCTTGGATGCCTCAAGGCCCTGGCCCACGACCTCTTCGGTCGGAGCAGTGCGGCCAGCGCGGACGAGTTCATCGGTACGATCAGTACCGCCGGCCTCGACCATGGCAATGGCGACATCACCATCAGGTAGAACGCGACCAGCCACGACCATAGCGAAGGTGGCATCCTTCATCTGCTCAACAGTCGGGAAAGCAACCCACTGGTCACCGATGAGCGCAACACGGGTAGCGCCGATCGGGCCGGAGAAGGGCAGACCCGCAAGCTGCGTCGACATCGAAGCAGCGTTGATGGTGAGCACGTCGTAGTAGACGGCCGGGTTCAGTGCCAGCACCGTGATAACGACCTGGACCTCATTACGCAGGCCCTTGACGAAGCACGGACGCAACGGGCGGTCACACAGACGAGCAGCGAGGATCGCGCCTTCCGAAGGACGGCCTTCGCGGCGGAAGAATGAGCCGGGGATACGACCGGCAGCGTACATCCGCTCTTCGACGTCAACGGTGAGCGGGAAGAAGTCGATAGCATCGCGCGGGGTTTTCTGCGCGGTGGTAGCCGACAAGAGCATGGTGTCGCCGTCGAGGTAGACAGCGGCGGAGCCGTCGGCCTGCTGTGCAAGACGACCGGACTCAAAACGAACAACGTGCTTACCGAATGAGCCGTTATCAATAATGGCTTCGGTAAATTCCAGACCTGGTCCCTCCATGTGGGACTCCTTTCAGGACTGCCGCCCCGCAAGACGACCGGTCTTCGATCGAGACCCGCGGGCGTTTCTTCCCGAAGATCACTACCGAGGACCAAGTCCCTCATGCGATGCGGCGCTTTGTAATGACTATTCAGTTGTATCTGTAGTTATAGCTCGGGGGAGCAGCGGATAGCTACTCCCCCGAACACAGCATCAGCGGCGCAGGCCGAGACGCTCAATAAGCTGACGGTAGTGATCAATGTCCTCGCGCATCACGTAGTTGAGCAGACGACGACGCTGACCGATCATGAGGTACAGACCGCGACGAGTGTGATGGTCACCCTTGTGCACCTTGAGGTGCTCGGTAACCTCAGCAATACGCTTGGTCAAGAGCGCAATCTGGACGTCGGCAGAGCCCGTATCGCCCGGCTTGATTGCGTATTCCTCGATAATCTTCTTCTTTTCCGCAGCATCCATGGATACTGGCTCCTTTCTGTCCGTTGCGCGGCGCTCCACTACGGAAATCCCGTCTTGCGTGAAGCTCTTACGCACCCGCGGCCGATATACGGCAACTTGTGAAGTCTATCAGCGTCGGGGAAGAAAGGGGAAATTATTCGTGGCAACCTTGGCGACTGTCCCCCATCGCCAGTTTTTAGGCCTTGTACGGCGCACTTACACCTTTGCTCGTCCCAAACCGGGCGGAGCGGGACGCCTTATCTGGTGAAGCGACGATGTCGATCAGCGCGAACAATAGCCACGATATCGGCAACGACTTCATCCCAGCGAAACATCACTTCTTCCCAGGTAAGCCGCATCACGAGATACCCCTTAGACAACGCGACTCTGTCGCGTCGTCTGTCATTTCGATAGTTCGTGATATCGGTGTGATGGGCCACGCTGTCACATTCGAGAATGAGTCGATCCCCCACCAACATATCCACTCGCCCCAGGCCAGCAATCGTCACCTGCGGTTGAACTTTTATCCCGAGAGACTGCAATCGGTAGCGCGTTAAGCTCTCGGTCCCCGAATCAGTACGCGGATCGATCCGTTCACGAAGTTTGCAGGGAAGAATCTCCAGATTCGCTGGCTCGATAAGTCCCAGCCGCAGCGCACTATCTGTAATTGCTACTGCCTCTTCATCTGATACGCAGCCCCTGATTCCGCTCCATGCAATACATGCTTCATCTACTGGACCTATCACAGGTAGATCTCGGGGATAGTCGCACCCGGTAAGAGTTGGCGCTTCACGGGTCGCATAGCGGGAATAGCGCACATGCAGGTCGGCCGTTGGCGGCACCCATACCCCATACAGTTTCAACGCACTAATACAGCTAAGGCAGCCACCTTGCGCTACAGCCCGCATCACATCATCGCGAGCTTCCGACGTGGCATACCAGCCAAGCCGCAGTCGGCGAAGACTACCCTCATTGCACGCCCGGGCAATCTCGCGCTTAGACAGAGAAAGCTGACTTCTCCGAACTACACCAACCTGCCACGATAGCTCCCGCATATCCATGGACCAAGTCTGGCCAATGGAGAGCCCGCTCCACTAGACCCCCTGTGGATAACTCTGAAACGTACCTGACCACCCAAGATTTGAGCTTTACCCCTGGAATAACACCCCTGCGGCGCTCAGAACGGGCGGTGAGGGACGCTAGCCGCCGAGAAGGTGCTTGGCTTGACGAACATCCGCAGTCATTTGCTGAATCAAACTAGCCAGCCCATCAAACTTGACCTGCCCTCGCAATAGATGAGCAAAATCGACTGCAATGGGGCGGTCATAGAGTTGGAGATCATGGCGGTCAATGACATAGGTCTCTACTCGCCGCTCCTCCCCTGCAAAAGTTGGATTCGTGCCGACCGAGATTGCGCTGATCATGGGCTCTGCTCCAGGCTCATCGAGCACTGTGAGCCATCCTGCATAGACTCCATCGGCAGGTACTGCCATCGTGGCTCCAGCTCGCAGATTGGCAGTGGGAAAACCTAACTCACGCCCACGCCGATCCCCTGTGACAACCGTGCCGCAGAACCGATAGGGCCGCCCCAGCAACTCACCGGCAGTAGCAACATCACCACGCACCAGTGCTTCACGCACAGCGGTTGATGACACTTCAGTGTTACCCAAGCGGACCAGCGGCACCCCAATTACCTCGCACTGTGCAAGCTCGCGCAGGGTCTGCACATCGCCGGTCGCACGATGCCCGAAACGGAAGTTATCACCCACAACGATCGTTGATGGCGACAACGGCGCAAGGACATTCTCCACAAATTGCGCTGGAGTCCAGTGCGCTACATCCTCAGTGAAATCGACAACAACGACCTCATCTGCACCGTGCTCTTTGAGCAAAGCGCAGCGCTGATCAAAGCTCCCCAACAACTTGGGTGCTAAATCAGGACGAATAATATGCATTGGATGCGGACGAAACGTCACCGCAACAACACGCTGCCCCGTAGCAACAGCGCGTTGCAATAACTCTTGATGACCCCGGTGAACC
>JBOFIQ010000366.1:0-4766 GCA_051650245.1 Propionibacteriaceae bacterium
CCTCGTCCTCTGCGCTCAGCAGTGGAGTTTTTGCAATGCTGTCGAGGTAGAGACCTACCGCGTCCTTGCCGTCGATACCGTCGGTGGAACGTGTTCGAGAAATCGTTGCCATGAGGTACTTCCTTTCGTCCGTATCTATAACAACGCACGAAAGGAGCAAAACCATGTCAGAAAAACCCGGAGAAAACCCTGAGCCGATTCCTCATCTCAGGAATCGGCTCAGGGGAGTGGTTCAGCTACGACTGTCGGCTGAAATAGCTATGCCGATGCTGTGTTCTCATTAAGGCCTAGCTGATCGAGCATCCAGGCGTATTCGAAGGCGAACTCACGCCACTTCTCATAACGACCCGAGACGCCACCATGACCGGCCACCATCTCGCACTTCATCACGAGCGGACGGTCATCGCTGTGCTGCGCAGTAGCGCGTAGCTGGGCGACCCACTTAGCTGGTTCGACGTACAACACCCGAGTGTCATTCAGGCTCGTGGTGACCAAGATCGCTGGGTACTGCACTGGCTTGACGTTCTCATAAGGGGTGTAGGACTTCATGTAGTGATAGGCCTGCGCTGAGGTGATCGGATCGCCCCACTCTTCCCATTCGCCAGTGGTGAGGGGGAGTTCTGGCATCAACATGGACGTCAAAGCGTCAACGAACGGCACACCAGCATGAGCGCAGCGGAATAGCTCTGGGGCGAGATTGAGCACCGCGCCCATGAGCAGACCACCTGCAGAGCGGCCCTCAATAGAGAGGTGTTCTGGTGCCGTATAGCCCGTAGCGATGACATGTTTGGCGCAGTCCACGAAATCGGTAAACGTGTTCTTCTTGTGCATGAGCTTGCCGTTTTCGTACCACGAGCGGCCCATCTCGCCACCGCCACGAATGTGAGCGATAGCAAAGACCACGCCACGATCAAGTAGCGACAGTCGCGGAATCGAGAACACCGGATCAATCGACATCTCGTAGCTACCGTAGGCATACAAGTGGAAGGGGTTGCTTCCGTCGAGGGTAATGCCCTTCTTGCAGACAATCGAGAGCGGGATCTTAGAGCCGTCTGCAGCAGTCGCCCATTCGCGCTTTTGCTCGTAGTCATCAGGGTTGTAGGCGCCCAGCGTTGGATGATCGAGAACAGGCATGACCTTGAGCAAGGTCTGGCGTGCTGACGAGACCTGGTACTCAAAAATCTGGGCAGGCGTCACCAAGGAGGTGAATGTGTAGCCAAAACGGTCAGTGTCCCAGTTGCTGTCACCGGCGTAACCGACGGTATAGATCGGTTCATCGAACTCAAGATCAGAGCCGGGAAGTAAGTCGCCGTGCTCATCGCGTGGAATGAGATGAATACCAGAAAGCCCATTGCGCCGGATGCCAACGGCAACGAAGTCCCGGTAGGAATCCGAGAAGCTGATCCGAACCCCAACTGTGCCTGGGATAACGGTCTGCCATTGTGCTGCATCTGTGCTGTCTAGCGGGGCTTGGGCTAACTGGTAGTCCACCGCGCCATCGTTATGCACGATGAGGAGGCGGTCGCCAGCAACATCGACGGAGTAATCGATGCCTTGACGACGAGGAGCTACGCAACGAGGTTTGGCAGTCGGATTGTGGGTATCAACCAACCAGGCTTCGCCCGTGGTCTTGCTATTGACGCTGATGATGAGCCAATTGCTGTCGTTGGACGGGTAGATGCCCATCCAGAACTTTTCATCGTGCTCCTCATAGAGCAAGGCATCGTCTGATGTTGGTGTGCCGAGGGTGTGGACCCAGATCTGGTAAGGCCGCCAGGCCTCATCTACGCGGGTATATGCAACATGCTGATCACCAGCCCATACAACGCCTTCACCAAGGTCAGTCAGGCGGTCAGCACATAGTTCACCAGTGGCGATGTTCTTGATAAAGAGGGTGTAGCGCTCGTCGCCTGCCTCATCAACCTGCCAGAAGTAAAGTTCGCCGTTAGGAGAAATTTCGGCGCTACCCACGCTGAAGAACGGCTTTCCTTCTGCCTCAGCATTACGATCCAAGATGATGGTCTCGTCGGCAATGTGATCTTGTTCGAGATCAGGTCGGGAATCGCGGCTTAGCGCCGGGACCCGGCACGTGATCGGGTAATTCTTACCAGCGATAGTGCGGGAGTAGTACCACCAATGTCGGCCCTGGCTATCTGTAGAGAACCGGGCAACAGAGAGTGCGGTTTCTTGGGTGCGGGCCTTGATCTCGGTGAAAATCTCTCCCGTGAGCGGGGCGAGGTGCGCCGTGAGCTCATCGGTATAGGCGTTCTCGGCGGTGATGTAGTCGATGACGTCCTGGTTGGACTTGTCGCGCAACCATTCGTAGTCGTCGGTGACGACGTCATCATGGAAGACGCGGGTCTGGGGACGACGCTCAGCCGTCGGGGGACGAAGTTGTGTCATAGGGAAAACAATAGCTAGATATAGGCGTTAGGGATATGGCTTTAGACATGGCAGAATAGGTAACGGCCCATTGACACCAGCCGGTGTTTGTGCGCCCATAACCCGAAATTGGTCCTGAGAGGCAAGCCTGTGACCCCACGCGAACCCGCCGCAACGACCCCTGCCAAGAAGGCAGCTACCAAGAAGGAAGCTGCGCCAAAGGCTGAGGCACCCGTGAAGAAGACTGCAGCGAAGAAGCCTGCTGCGGCAAAAGAAACGGTAGCGACCAAGGCATCGGCTGCTTCAGCAGTTGCTGCGAAGCCAGCGAAGAAGGATGCTGCGGCTACGCCAGCAAAGGCTGTTGCCAAGGAGTCTGCGGCTAAGACCGCAGCGAAGAAACCAGCGGCCAAGAAGGTTGCGACCAAAGATGAAGCTGTAGCAGCACCGGCAAAGAAGCCTGCTGCGAAGAAGGCAGTTGCTCAAGACGATGTAGCAGCGCCTAAAAAGCCTGCGGCAAAGAAAGCCACAAAGGCTGCTGCCGTTGCTGAGGAAGCTGCTCCGGTAAAGAAGGCTGCTGCTAAGAAGCCCGCAGCGAAGAAAGCCACAGTGAAGGCTGACGATGCAGGCGCTGACGGTGGACTCACCAAAGCCGAGGCATTGTCAAAGCTGGCAGAGAGCTCGACTGAGGTTGAGGCCAAACTTGATGGTGATGATGTTGTCCTCAAGGTCGGCAAGAAGCGCACCCTTGATGACGTCGATGAGTCAAACTTCAAGCCAGAAGAAGAAGCGGAGCTAGAAAAAGAGCTCGTGACGCCGAACACCGATGAAGGTTTCTCGATTTCGGATGCTGATGATGCCGACGAACCAGAGCAGCAGGTTGTCTCTGCAGGTGCTACTGCCGACCCGGTGAAGGACTACCTCAAGCTCATCGGCAAGGTGGCCTTGCTCAATGCAGAGCTGGAGGTGTCGCTGGCAAAGCGGATCGAGGCGGGTCTTTTTGCTGAGGAGAAACTCGGCGATGAGAAGGCCAAGATCAAGCCGGCTGATCGTGAAGATTTTGAGTGGATTGCCGAAGATGGACATCGGGCGAAGAACCACTTGCTTGAAGCTAACCTGCGTCTTGTTGTCTCGTTGGCAAAGCGTTACACCGGCCGTGGCATGCTCTTCTTGGATCTCATCCAAGAGGGCAACTTGGGCTTGATCCGTGCGGTCGAGAAGTTCGACTACACCAAGGGCTACAAGTTCTCAACCTATGCGACCTGGTGGATTAAGCAGGCAATTACTCGCGCCATGGCTGATCAGGCCCGCACAATTCGTATTCCGGTGCACATGGTTGAGGTCATCAATAAGCTGGCCCGAGTTCAGCGTCAGATGTTGCAAGATCTTGGCCGCGAACCAACTCCGGAGGAATTGGCCAAGGAACTTGACATGACCCCGGAGAAGGTCGTCGAGGTGCAGAAGTACGGTCGCGAGCCGATCTCCCTGCATACCCCACTTGGCGAGGACGGCGACTCTGAGTTCGGCGATCTAATTGAGGACTCCGAGGCTGTTGTTCCTGCTGATGCAGTGAACTTCACGTTGCTCCAGGAACAGCTCAATGATGTCTTAGATACGCTGTCGGAGCGTGAAGCGGGCGTTGTCTCGATGCGTTTTGGTCTGACTGATGGACAGCCGAAGACTCTTGATGAGATTGGCAAGGTTTACGGTGTCACGCGTGAGCGTATTCGTCAGATTGAGTCTAAAACGATGTCGAAGCTGCGCCACCCATCGCGTTCCCAGGTCCTGCGCGACTACCTCGATTAGTACTTTTGATGATGTCCCTCATGTCACTGGCATGGGGGACATCTTCTTTGATGCCGGAGATAGCGTAGGTATCTGATTAACCACCAGATTTCAAGGGATGCAGGGGAAGAGCTGCTGCTAGGGGGATCGTTTCCTGGTGGTTGGTAAATGCTACTTATCCACAGATCTAGAGGAGCACCTAGAAAGTACTATCTGGGTGCCTCCAAACTGGTCAAATGAATATGCAGGAGGTGGCACAAAAAACGGGAGTGAGCGCGCGTGGGCAGCTTCCCTACAGCAGCTATCAGCTTGCCCAGATGGTTGCTGATGGAAATCTTCGGCGTTTACGCCGGGGATGGTATGCCACAAATAGCGCCCATCCTGATGTGGAACGGGCGGTAGCGCTTGGCGGATGTCTAAGCTGTGTCAGCGCATTGAAATTGTTCGGAGCTTGGACCCCGTTAGGGGACTCGCTGCATATCCGCTATCCGCGAGAAGCACGACGACGCGGAACCAAGAAAGGCTGTTCCTATCCTGCAGATTGGCCGGTGAACTGGCCTATTGATCCCCCGTTGATTGCATGGAAAGGTATCACTCGATGT
>JBOFIQ010000367.1:0-7249 GCA_051650245.1 Propionibacteriaceae bacterium
GCAAAAGATACCCAAAAAGCGGCCGCGTCCGGTGAGTAGTTCCCAGATCGAGGGCATGAGGGATTACCGCTCGCCGGGTACGGGGACCAACGCGATGATGCCATCCACGACAGATTGGGTCGTCTTGTGATCCATATGAGCCTGTGCTGAGAGCACGATGCGATGAGATAACAGTCGCGTGGTCAAGCTTCGGATATCTTCTGGATTAACGTAGTCGCGGCCTTGGAGGGCTGCCTGCGCCTTCGCTGCGCGTAATAGCGAAATACTTGCTCGCGGTGAAGCTCCCAAACGTAGCAACGGTGAAGTCCGAGTGCCTTCGACGATAGCGAGGACATAGTTCTTGATGGCGTCGGAGACGAAGACGTGGCGGACAGTCTCAATACAACGCATGACATCATCAGCAGTGGCGACTGGAGTGATGTGGTCTAGAGGGTTGGTCGCAGTGTGGTTATCGAGCATGGCGATCTCGGCTTCGCGAGCGGGGTAGCCCATCGAGATCTTGGCCATGAACCGATCGCGCTGAGCCTCAGGTAGCGGATAGGTGCCTTCCATCTCAATGGGGTTCTGGGTAGCGATCACCATGAACGGTCGTGCAAGCGGGTATGTCACACCATCGGCTGAGACCTGGCACTCTTCCATTGATTCCAATAGCGCGGCTTGGGTTTTAGGTGAGGCCCGGTTGATCTCATCGCCAATGACGATATTGGCGAAGATTCCGCCAGGCTTGAACTCGAAGGCACCGGTGGCTTGGTTATAGATCGAGACACCCGTGATGTCGCTGGGCAACATATCGGGAGTGAATTGAATCCGGTGCACTGTTGCTGATGTTGATGCCGCCAACGATTTAGCAAGGACTGTCTTGCCGACGCCAGGGACATCTTCAAGGAGGAGGTGGCCCTCAGCTAAAAGCACGGTGAGCACCATGTCAATAGCGTCTGGTTTCCCTTCGATGACTTTGCCAATTGAGGTCTTAATTCGTCCCATGATGTCGGTCAGTTCAGGGATGCTCAGTGCAGCGGCAGTCACAGTTCTCCTCTAGATCGGGCCCTCGGGGGCTTTGGCCCATCTTGTCAGTGCTTAGTTCGTTAAGGGAACCCTAGCGGTGCAAACCGTTATCACACTCTCATCTTTCTTTCAGGTTGGCGATAAGCCTCGTGGTGGCGTAGGTGGGAGCGACATGCTGAGAAATGGGAAGCAAGTGGAGCGAAATGGAGTAGGGTGGAGCGCAGTGGAGTAAATCTGAGCAGAAATGCTGGATGTGAACGTGCGAGGGGAGGCGGACGTGTTTCTTGGGACATACACACCCAAAGTCGATGACAAAGGACGCTTCTTCCTGCCTGCCAAGTTCCGAGATCAACTTGATGCCGGACTGGTGATCACGCGCGGACAAGATCGCTGTTTGGTGATGTACACCGCACCAGAATTCATGGCGTGGGTGTCCTCCATCACGACAGCCCCAGCAACGGTCAAGAGCGTGCGTGACTATCAGCGCATGATCGCATCGAGCGCGTCGGATGAACGGCCAGATAAACAAGGTCGGATCACCATCCCACCCATGCTGCGTGCCTACGCCGGGCTGGATAAAGACATCGTCGTGGTAGGCGCTATCAATCGAGTTGAACTCTGGGATGCCGCGACCTGGGCCGATTACTCCGCAGCACAAGAAGAAGTCTTCGCTGAACTCAACGAAGAGGTGTTCCCGAACTCGGGGGCATAACGAACAAGGGACACCGTGTGATGCGGTTTCCGCCCGAGATTTTGGCAACTTGGCACACCTTCCCCGGCGCCAAGCAGCACATATCACGATCTCGGACGGGAACCGGATGACACGGAGAGAAAGGGGGCACGATGCACGACCAGCATGTACCAGTCATGCTTGATCGCTGTTGTGACATGTTGGCCCCTGCCCTCAGCACACCGAACTCTGTCTACGTTGATTGCACGACAGGATTGGGTGGACACAGTACGGCCATTCTTGAGCGGTGTCCGAATGCTCAGGTCATCGGCTTAGACCGTGATGCAGACGCGTTAGCTGTGGCTGGCGAGCGGCTGGCTCACTTTGGTGATCGAGTCACTCTGGTTCAGGCCGTCTATGACGAGCTTCCCGAGGTGCTGGCAGACTTGGGTATCCCACGAGTCCATGCCATTTTGGCTGACCTGGGGTTGTCCTCACTGCAGATTGATCGACGTGAGCGCGGATTTGCCTATAGTGTTGATGCTCCTCTTGATATGCGTATGGATGCTCGCGGTGAGCGCACAGCAGCGGCCATCGTCAATAGCTACAGTGAGCGCGACCTGATCCGCATTATGCGCGATTATGGCGAAGAGAAGTTTGCTGATCGGATTGCCAAGGCCATCGTTGCAGCTCGTGCAGTGACGCCGCTGGAACGTTCAGGTGAGCTCGTCGAGGTCATTTCTGGCGCGATTCCAGCAGCAGCACGCTTTGCTGGTGGACATCCGGGAAAGCGCGTGTTTCAGGCGCTACGGATCGAAGTCAATGATGAGTTGGCGGCCCTCGAAGGGATGGTCCCTGCGGCATTGGAATCGCTTGCGGTCGGTGGCCGATTCGCTGTCTTGGCCTATCACTCGCTTGAAGATCGGTTGGTCAAGAAAGCCTTTGCCGAGGGAAGCAAAGATCGTGCTCCGCGTGGCTTGCCAGTTATCCCAGAGGGGATGGGGCCGCGCTATCGATTGCTGACCCGTGGGGCTGAGATGCCCACAGAACAAGAAGTCCACGAGAACTCGCGGGCTGCCTCAGCGAAGTTCCGTGCCGTCGAAAGGATCGCCCTATGAGTGCTTTGGCGAATCCCACAACACGGACTGTTGCTCCTTCGACGCAAGCTAAAGCGAAGTCTAAGACTCCGCTGACGGTGGTTCCGCACGGAGGAGAACGGGCTAGCACGATCATGTTTGGTGCCATCATGGTGCTACTCCTTGGTATCGCCATGTTCGTCTTGCAAATGATGAATACAAATATTCAAAAATTGCAGTTTGAGATCTCGGCGGCGACTCGGGAAGATCTCGCGTTAGCCGATAAGCAGAATGCGCTTGAAGCTGAAGTGGCGAAAAAGTCATCGACAGGAGAGTTGGCTAAAGCTGCCCAATCACTCGGTATGGTGCCAGCGGCAAATATCGCCTATCTCAACCCCGACGGCACGATCTCTGGATCTCCGAAGCCAGCTACTGCGCAAGACTTCTCTAACCTTCGCACGGCCCAACAGCTAGAAGATGATCTCAAGAAGAAGGCTGAAGCGGAGGCAGCAAAGAAGGCCGAAGAGGAAGCAGCTCTCAAGAAAGCCGCTGACGAAAAGAAAGCTGCTGAAGAGGCGGCAAAAAAACCAGCGCCTACCGCCACTGCGGCTACGCCAAGTCCGACAAAGACGAGTAGCTGATGGCACAACGCCCAGCTAATTCGAGCCGTCCAGCATCAGCTGGACGGCCTCGTCGAGTTTCTGACACGCAGCAGAGCGTGAAGTCGGCCAAAGTAACGGGGCAAGCTCCGCGTCAGCGCAGTGCGGCGGCCTCGCAGCAACGTGCAGCCACGTCGCGCCCCCGAAGCCAAGCGGGGCGACCGGTAACGTCTCGTCCGCAGCCACGCTCGGCGCGGACTGAATATCGACCGATCATGCGGATCCCCTTGGGCGATATCCAGCGACGGTTGACGTTTGGTCTTGTGGTGCTAGCAGTGCTGGTCGCCGGGGCAACATTGCGATTAATCCAAGTCCAAGGTTTCGATTCCCGGTCCTATGCCGAAGCTGCTGCAGCGCAGGTTCAGCGTGTGCGAACGTTACCTGCGGTGCGCGGCGGTATTTACGATGCGAACGGTCGAGTCCTTGCCCAGACTCAAGCTGCGGTGGACGTTATTGCTGATCCGCTTGCCATCGTCGGGGAGAGCAAAAAGTCTGATGACCCCACCAAGGTGGAGGCACGCGCCCGCAAGATCGCTGAGGTCTTGGTTACCTATCTGGGCGAGACCGTGGAGTATTACGTTCCTTTGCTCTTGGATACAACGAAACAGCATTACTCCGTACTTAAGCGTCAGGTGACTGCCGCAAAGTTCCGTGAACTTGCTACAGCGCTCAACGAGGCTGAGCTTGGCGGTATCTACCGACTTGATAACCCAATTCGCAACTATCCCAATGGTGCCTCAGCAGGGTCCATCGTCGGGTTCCTCAATAGCGACAAAGAGGGCGCCGCTGGTATTGAATATGCGCTAAATCGGCAACTATCTGGAGTCGCAGGTGAAGAGGCCTACGCGGCGTCAGCATACGGACGGATTCCCTTGGCTGGCTCGGTGCTCAAGCCAGCGCTTAATGGCACGAACTACACCTTGACGATTAACGCTGATGTTCAGCAGATGTTGGAATTGAGCCTGGCCGATGCCATAGCCCGTACCGGTGGCAAGGTCGGTTTTGCGATCACGATGGATGTGACGACTGGTGAAGTTATCGCGCTTGCCAATAACCCCAGCTATGACCCAGCAAACTTCGCTAAGGCCCAGCAAAGTGATCTGGGTAACCGTGCTGTCCAAATGATGTACGAGCCAGGTTCAGTCGTTAAATTGCTGACCGTGGCAGCCCTTGAAGACCAGGGCCTGATCAATCCAGATACTCAGATCGTGGTGCCTGCTCAGGTTCAATCGGGTGAGGCCGTCATCAAAGATGCTTTCGATCATGGCACGATCAATTTGACGGCTAGAGGAGTTATCGCAAAATCTTCAAACGTGGGTACGGTGGAGATGGGCCGCAAACTATCGCGGGAAAAGTACCTTGAATATGTGACGAACTTTGGCCTAGGCCAACCCACAGGTATCGAACTTCCTGGTGAGGCTGCGGGCTCAGTCAATGCCCAGATGTCGAGTTTTGACCTAGATCGTGCTTTCTTTGGTCAAGCAATGTCAGTGACGGGGATACAGATGGCTGCTGCAGTAGCGGCAATCGCTAATGGCGGGGTCTACAACCAACCTACGATCATCAAGTCAGCCGTCGATGGCAATGGAAAACAGATTCCGCTTCAGCGCGCTCAGCCACGTCGTGTCATCTCCCAGCAAGCCTCCACCGATGTCCTCAACATGATGGAAGGCATGATCTCATCGACAAATGGTGTGCTGGATATGGCGAATTTCCGGCAAGGCGGAAAAACAGGTACATCACAGCGCTACAGCGAAAGCTGCGGCTGCTACCCGCCAGGCTCGTGGACGATGTCATTCGTTGATGTCGCTCCTATCGAAAACCCTCGCTATCTCACCTACATGGTGGTTGATGAACCAACAGCGGGTGTGAACTCTGGACACACCATGGTTGCCCCGGCTGTTCGTGATTTTATGAAGTTCTTGTTGCCCTATATGGGAGTTCCCATGTCGACGGGGCCACTACGCAAGGATCCGCTGACATGGTGAGCTATCAGCACAACCTTGGTAGCGTTATCTCGCTAACCTGCCCACCGCAGCGAAGAATCTCAGTCCAGGAGGAAGCAGCGTGAAAGCGATTGTTCTTGCCGCAGTCATCGCGATCGTGTCGGTACTGGTGACCACCCGAATGCAGATTGCCTGGATGGTGAAGAGGGGACACGGACAGTTCGTTCGTGACGATGGTCCGACCACCCACCACGTCAAGCGCGGTACACCGACGGCTGGTGGTATCTCGATGATCTTCTCCGTGGTGCTTGCCTATACCGTGACCCACCTTGTGCTCTGGACGCCGCCGTCAGCATCAGGGTTACTCGTGCTCTTTCTCCTTGTCGGCTTAGGTATCGTGGGCTTCCTCGATGATGTGAGCAAGATCCGTAAGGAACGCTCACTTGGTCTAAGCCCGCGCGGCAAGATCATTGGACAGATCATCGTCGGCGGGATCTTCTCCGTCCTTGCCTTGATCCTGCCCGACGTTCGAGGCGTTCGTCCCGCAAGTTCGCATATCTCCTTCTTGCGCGACATTCCCTGGCTGGATCTGGGCTTAGACGCCGCTCCGTGGCTAGGTTTGGGCCTGGTGAGCCTATGGCTGATCTTCTTGATTACAGGATTTTCTAATGCGGTCAATGTGACCTCAGGCCTTGACGGCTTGGCCCCAGGCGCTCTGACGATGGCTTTTTCTGCCTATGCGCTGATCAATATCTGGCAGGTCAATCAGTGGTGTGGGCGTAGCTCAACGGAGGGCCCCCGATGCTATGAAGTACGCAACCCGTGGGATCTCGCCATCGTGTCGATTGCATTAGCAGCGGTGTGTTTTGGCTTCCTGTGGTGGAACGCGAACCCAGCCAAGATCTTTGATGGTGATACTGGCTCGCTTGCACTGGGCGGTGCCTTAGCTGGCCTGGCGATCTGTACTCGTACCGAACTACTCCTCGTGATTCTTGGCGGGCTTTTCGTGGTGGAGACGCTCTCGGTGATGTTGCAGGTTGGCTACTTCAAGCTCACTCACGGTAAACGCATCTTCAAGATGAGTCCGCTCCATCATCACTTCGAGCAACTGGGCTGGAAGGAAGTGACCGTCGTTATTCGCTTCTGGATCATCGCTGGTCTTTGCTCTGCAACAGCCTTGGGTCTATTCTACGCGGAATGGGTGTTGGGCCAGTGAAAGAGTGGATAGCTCAAGCAAACCGTAATTCCGACTGGAGCGACGCAACCGTCGTCGTCTGTGGCTTGGGGATGTCAGGCTTTGCCAGTGCAGATACCTTGGTACACGCCGGCGCGACAGTGATCGCCGTCGATGGTGCTGATAGTCCTGCGAACCAAGAAAAGCAGCAGTTGCTGGAGTTCTTTGGCGGTGTGGTTCGCCTTGGTACTGACGCGACATTGACTTTGCCAGAAGGCTACGACGTCGATCTCGTGATCACCTCTCCTGGCTGGCGGACAGACCAGCCGCTCTTGGCACAAGCCGCTGCTGCAGGCATCCCCATTTGGGGCGATATTGAGTTGGCTTGGCGCTGGATGGACCCTGAGCACCCGATTCCGTGGTTGGCGATTACGGGCACGAATGGCAAGACCACGACGACCCAGATGTTGGAGTCGATGCTTATCGAAGCGGGCTACAAGGCTGCTGCCGTGGGCAACATCGGTCGTCCCATTCTGGAAGCAATCCAGGATGAGGTCGAATACGACGTCTTCGCAGTTGAACTGTCGAGTTTCCAATTACATTGGACACATTCGCTGTCGTTACATTCAGCAGCTTTGCTCAACATCGAACCAGATCACATGGAGTGGTACGACGGCGATATGGCGGCCTATGCCCGTGATAAGGCCTCGATTTACGAA
>JBOFIQ010000368.1:0-9369 GCA_051650245.1 Propionibacteriaceae bacterium
GGTGGCGTGCTTGGTATCGCAAGCCAGATTGCCTGGCTGGCTTTCCGGAACCATCATGCTGTTCCAGGAGCTCCATTTGATCAAGGAATCACGATCCCGTTCAACAATTTCGAGATCATTCGGATCGCGACGCAAACGCTCAGCTCGATCCCAGCCGTCGATCTTCCTGCAGCGACAGGTAGTGCTCTGCCGATTGTGTTCTACGCCTTTACGCCCGTGGCCTGGCTTTGGATCGCCAGTATCCTTGGTCCGCTTTTCGGCTCACCCAAACATCCACACTGGGCCCTTGCCCTGAGTATCTTCGTGGGTGCCATAGTTGCTGCGCCCGTTGTTGGGCTGATTATCGTCATCGGTTCAGGCTCATACAATCCCATCGGTGCGCGCTACCACCTTTCACTGATGGCACCCTATGCGCTCATGATCGGGTTAGCTTTGCGCAGCAGGTTTTCGCAGTGGTGCGTCGTGGCCTATGGACTGGCCTGCTGGAGCTACTTACTCTTCGCTTCCTGTCATATGGCTCCGGTCATCTAGTAGCTGGCACATATTCGTGGCAGGGTAGGTTACTCAACCAGCAGCAGGAGAACCCATGATTGTGCCCGTGTTTGATCTCGGCGGCGTGCTCGCAAAGCCCGCTAATTTACTCGACACCATCGGAGCTGAGTTGTCAGTTTCAGGTCGGGACATGGAAGGCCCCTATTGGGCTCATCGCAAGCCCTATGACGAGGGCAGTTCTCCGCTGTCCTACTGGCAGGATGTCGCCGCATCTTGTGATACTGCTGTTGATGAAGAGACTGCTCGCCGATTGGCCGTTCTCGACATGGAGCAGTGGGTACAGATTCGACCACGCGCCCTGTCGACATTGATGGAATTGCAGCAGGCTGGGCATGAGGTCTACATGCTCTCCAACGCACCCGCCATGCTGGACCGGGTGCTACGGCAGACATCGTGGGCGTCAGTACTCACCGGCTGGATCATCTCCGGCGTACAAGGCGTTGCGAAACCTGATCTGGGGATTTACCAGGGGCTAGAACGGCTCGTCGGCCGCACTGGCGTGGACTATGCCTTTATTGATGATCGCCCAAACAACGTTCAAGGGGCTCTCGACGCTGGCTGGATTGCACATCAGTGGACTTCCGACGAAGACACCCGAGCCTGGTTAGTAGAGCTAGGTCTGCTGACATAGACACAAAGAGTGGCGAGTTTGCCCCGATGACGGGACAAACTCGCCACTGATAAAACCGATAACCGCTAGGCGCGGCCTCGATGCTGCTCAACAATGGCCCGGACCTGACCAGAACGCAGGAACACCTCGGTCGCCTCCAACTCAGGAGCGGTGAAGCGATCCGGCCCTGGGCCCTCAACCGTGTCCCGCAACGCAGCGATCAATGCTGCTGAGATCGGTGCCGGAGCCAGCGGCCCACGCATATCAATGCCACGGGTAGCTGCGTAGAACTCAATGGCGATGACGTGGCGTAGGTTCTCAACGGTCTTGCGCAACTTGCGTGCCGCTGACCACCCCAGCGATACGTGGTCTTCCTGCATCGCCGACGTCGGGATCGAGTCCACCGATGCAGGGTTCGCGTTGGCTTTGCAGTCATGGACCAAACCAGCCTGCGTGTACTGCGCGATCATCAAACCCGAGTTCACGCCCGGATCTGGCGACAAGAACGCGGGCAACCCATGCGAACGTGCCGGGTCCAACATCCGGTCCGTACGACGCTCACAGATCGAGGCCAAGTCCGCAGCCGGGATCGCCAAGAAATCAAGTGCATAAGCAACTGGTGCGCCGTGGAAATTACCATTTGACGCCAAGCGGCCGTCATCGAGCAGTGCCGGATTATCGACAGCAGCAGCCAACTCACGCTCAGCAACGCTGAGGCAGTAATCAATGGTGTCGCGGCACGCACCGTGTACCTGCGGCGCGCAACGCAATGAGTATGCGTCCTGCACGATCGTGCAGTTCTCGCGGTGCGAGGCGACGATCTGCGAGCCCTGCATGACGTCAAACATCGTCGCGGCGGACTCTGCCTGACCTGGGTGCGGGCGTAGCGGCAAGTGCAGTTCTGGACGGTAGCACGCGTCAGTCCCCAGCAATGCCTCAACAGAAAGCGCACACGAGACATCAGCCAAGTAGACCAGCTCGCGTAGATCGGCACACGCCATGATCAACTGACCCAACATGCCGTCGGTGCCATTGATCAGCGCCAAACCTTCCTTCTCACGCAGCTCAACGGGAGTGATACCCGCTTCGGCAAGCAGCTCAGGAACAGGACGCTCGACGCCATCCTTATCGCGGGCACGCCCCTCACCCAAGAGCACGAGCGCACAATGCGAGAGCGGGGCAAGATCGCCCGAGCAACCCAGCGAACCAAATTCATGGACGATTGGGGTAATCCCCGCGTTCAAGAGTGCGATGTAGGTTTCCAACGTCTCAACGCGGATACCCGTGTGGCCAGACGCCAGCGTCTTGCAGCGCAGGAACATGAGCGCGCGGATAACCTCACGCTCGACCTCAGCACCGACGCCCGCAGCATGCGAACGCACCAAAGCGCGCTGAAGTTCAGCCCGCTGAGCTGGCTCAATCTTGGTATTGGCGAGCGCACCAAAACCCGTGGAGACGCCATAGACCGCGACATCGGATGCCGCCATGGCATCGACCGCGCTACGCGCCTGCGCAACCTTGGTCCGCGCCTGCGCAGTGAGTTCAACCTTTGCGCCCTCGCGCGCAACAGCAATCACCTGCGATGTGGTTACACCGCTGGTCCCGAGCGGAATGATGATGTCATTCATCGATTGTCCTTCCAGATAAGTCGTCCGCGTTGGTACACGGAGCTGATAAGGGGCACACCGGGCCGGTAGGCAAGGTGAAGGTGGCTGGGCGCATCCAGCACGACGAGATCGGCGCGAGCACCGATTCCAAGATGTCCGACGTCGTTTCGACGCAAAGCTCGGGCCCCGCCTAAGGTGGCAGCCCACAGTGCTTCGTCGGGGGTGAAGTGCATGTCGCGGACGGCGATGGCTAGGCAGAATGGCATCGACGTTGTATAGCTTGACCCAGGGTTGCAGTCTGCCGCGATGGCGCACGTTACCCCCGCTTCAAGGAAGCGACGAGCGTCAGGATAGGTCGCACGCGTAGAAAACTCGGCTCCTGGTAGCAGTGTGGCAACTGTGTTCGATGCTGCCAACGCCTCGATGTCCTCATCACTGGCATAGGTGCAGTGGTCAGCAGACGCACAATCCAGTTCGACCGCGAGTTGAAGCGCAGGGCCATGTTGTAACTGGTTAGCGTGGATTCGCGGCAAGAGCCCGGCTGCTTTACCGGCAGTGAGAATCCGTCGGGCTTGCTCCACGGTGAAAGCCCCACGGTCACAGAAAACGTCAATCCACTTGGCCCGGGGACGAACCTGGGGAATCATCTCGGTCACGATCAGATCGACATAGGCGTCTGGATCGTCAGCAAATTCTGGCGGCACGACGTGAGCGCCCAAGAACGTCACTTCTTCGGTAAGCCGCCCGGCTACTTTGAGCGAGCGAGCCTCATCGACGGTGGTCAGCCCATACCCAGATTTTGCTTCGAGCGTGGTCGTCCCTTGCCGGGCGGATTCGTCAAAGAGGCGGCGAGCATTGGCTAACAGTTCGCTATCTGAGGCATGACGGGTGGCATTGACGGTGGTTTTGATCCCACCGGCTGCATAGGATTGCCCGGCCATTCGGGCGGCAAACTCTTCGGCGCGATCCCCCGCAAAAACGGGGTGGCTGTGCGAATCGACGAACCCAGGGATGATCGTCCGCCCCTCGGCGTCGATCCGGTCCCCTGCAACAGCCTCAGGGATCATCGAGCGCGGCCCGAACCACGCGACCCGGCCTTGGTCGACGACGAGCGCAGCGTTGGTCACGATCCCCAGTGGCGTAGTGCCGATGGTGGGGTCATTTGTGACGAGATGGCCAATATTGTCGATAAGCATGATGCCTTCAGGCTAGTTGGCCTCCGCCCCTAGTCTCCCTCGGGGGTCACTTTTCTCGTAGCGGCTTAGAACTGTCGTGCGGCTTCTGCCAACACCTCAGCAATCTGAAGCGAGTCTGCCAGAGACATTTCTGGCGCCTCTACCCGCCCTGCCGTGATGAGCTGGGAAGCCATTTCCACCTCGTAGACATACCCCCGTCCCCGTAATGTGGGAGTTATAGTCTCGGCTTCTTTCCCATTGCGATAGAGCACGATCTGTTCAGGATGATGAAATCTTGGAGGGATATCGAGCCATCCATGCGTTCCCATCACAGCAAAACGACCCGGTCCAGGGGACTCAAAACTCACTGAAAGACTTGCAACAGCACCATGGTCATAGCCCAGCGTCATGGCACATGTTCCGTCAACGCCGTTAGGTAAACGGTGGCCTACCGCTCGCACCCGATCTGGAACCCCAAGAAAATCATGAGCACAGGCGACGACATAGACACCTAAATCCAGTAGAGCCCCACCCCCTAATGCAGGATTAAATAGGCGGTCTTGCGGATCATACTGGCGATAAGCATGTAGATCTCCTTGCACCGCGAGCACTTTGCCAATTGCCCCTTGGGCGATAAGTTCGCGTGCACCACACATCGCAGGAAGAAATCTCGTCCACATCCCTTCCATACAAAAGATATGGTTCTTTGCTGCTGCGTCCATAATCGTACGGACACCTGCCGGTGAGGTTGCCATAGATTTTTCAATGATCAGATGCTTACCGGCATGGGCAAGATGTACCGCCTCATCGACATGACTACTATGCGGCGAGGTGAGAAAAACTGCATCAATATCTGGTGCCATGGCTAGCTCAGCAAGCGAACCATAAACCTGCGGCACATGATAGTCCTGGGCGAATGCCTCAGCCCGCTCAATCGAACGGGATCCCACCGCAACAAGATCAGCTCCTGATGCTCTAGCAAATTCTGGAACAAGGACGCGCGCCTGACGGCCCGGCCCCCATATAGCCCACCGTACTGTCATGGATCTATTGTGCCAAAGGTATGGGGCTGTCCACATCTTTGACCAGCCCCACAACCATAATGACGCTACTTCTCGCCGGTTTCCCACATCGGGATACGGACGCCACGCTCATGAGCCACCTCAATGGCTCGGTCGTAGCCAGCGTCGACGTGCCGGATAACACCCATACCGGGGTCATTGAGCAGCAACCGCGAGAGTTTCTCCGCGGCTAGCTCGCTGCCATCGGCTACCGACACCTGACCGGCATGAATCGAGCGGCCGATACCAACGCCACCGCCGTGATGGAGCGAAACCCAGGTCGCGCCCGAGGATGTTGCCAAGAGGCCATTGAGCAGCGGCCAGTCAGCAATCGCGTCGGTCCCGTCAAGCATGCCCTCCGTCTCGCGGTAAGGCGAAGCCACCGAACCAGAATCGAGGTGGTCTCGGCCGATAACTATCGGGGCTGAAATCTTGCCCTGCGCAACGAGCTCATTGAACTTCAATGCCGCGAGGTGGCGTTCGCCATAGCCCAACCAGCAGATTCGCGCCGGGAGACCTTCGTACTCAACGAACTCTGCTGCCGCATCCAGCCACTGATGGAGGTGCTTGTTGTCGGGGAAAAGTTCCTTGAGTGCGGCGTCGGTAACCTCAATATCCTTCGGGTCACCCGACAGCGCGACCCAGCGGAACGGCCCCAAGCCCTCACAGAACAGTGGACGGATATAGGCCGGGACAAAGCCTGGGAAGTCGAATGCGCGCTCATAGCCAGCCTTGCGAGCCTCGTCGCGGATGGAGTTGCCGTAGTCAAAGACCTCAGCACCTTCATCTTGGAAGCCCACCATGGCCTCAACCTGGCGAGCCATGGAGACCTGGGCCTTCTTGGTGAAGCCGACCGGATCAGCCTTGGCCTCGCCTGCCCACTGCTCAACGGTGTATTCGCTGGGCAGGTACGACAGCGGGTCATGTGCCGACGTCTGATCGGTCACGATATCGACGCGCAGTTCGCCCGCACGCTGACGGCGCAAGATCTCGGGGAATACGTCGGCTGCGTTGCCCACCAGACCGATGGAGAGCGCCTTCTTTTCCGCCTTGGCCTTGGCAGCTTGGGCGAGCGCATCGTCAAGGTCAGCAGCGATGCAGTCGAGGTAGCGCTTGGCTACTCGGCGTTCCATTCGTGCCCGCTCAACCTCAACGACGATAACAACGCCACCGTTAAGCGTGACCGATAGCGGCTGGGCACCAGACATGCCGCCACAGCCGCCAGTCAGCGTCAGAGTGCCCGCGAGCGTGCCACCGAACCGCTTCTTGGCTACAGCACCAAAGGTCTCGTAGGTTCCCTGCAAAATGCCCTGTGTACCGATGTAAATCCATGAACCGGCCGTCATTTGGCCGTACATGATCTTGCCCTCGGCTTCGAGCTCGCGGAAGTATTCCCAGTTGGCCCAGTCGGGGACAAGGTGCGAGTTTGCGATGATGACGCGCGGAGCCCACACATGGGTGCGGAAGATACCGACGGGCTTACCCGACTGCACCAGCAGCGTCTCATCGTCTTCAAGATCCTTGAGTGCAGTAAGAATCGCGTCAAAAGCAGCCCAGCTACGTGCCGCGCGGCCAGTGCCACCGTAGACGACGAGGTCGTCGGGGCGCTCGGCTACCTCGGGATCGAGGTTATTTTGAATCATGCGGAAGGGAGCTTCTGTCTGCCAGCTCTTCGCCGTCAACGTTGTGCCGCGCGGAGCGCGTACCGGACGGGCGCCATCGAGTGCCATGCCATCTCCTTGGTCGTCAGATGCGTACCACTCTAGTGTGCTGGGTCAGTTCCGGCGACGACGAACCGGGGTCGTTTTATCCCGACGTGACTACTGCCCGGCGTCATACCGGGCAGCTGCACTAGCCATCGATGTCCAGCTCTGGCCACGCCCCCTGGCCGCCATCCGCGACACAGAACATCGTGCTGTTGCTGAACTCACGAGAGTGTTCCCCACACTCTCTGACGCTTCCCCCAGCGTCACGGACCTCGACGTTTCTCACATCTAGTTCCACAACATTAATCAAAGCAAATCTACGTCAGGTTCACCATAAAACTGGGGGTGAACTATGAATCCGTACCACCTACAGCTGGGGTGACAGCGACCCGACACATCGCCCTATCGAGCCTTACCCTACATGGGTAAAGCTAACCCTTACTAGAATTATGTTCTTCCTAGTCAAAGCGTCATATTACTGTCCTCCAGCTCGTGTTCTCGTGTGGCTTTTCGCCATATCACCCCAACCCCATCCGGGCTGATATACGAGGGTGACGCGAGATCATGCAAAGAAAATACAGTTTCTTTCCAGGGGAACAATACCTGTCTTTTCTTGTCCATGATCTTGGGGACAATGCTGCAACTACTAGATTAGTGAACTATTAATCCGGTCGTCTTTCGATCACACAGAAGGCGTCTAGGACGTTATGCCAAGGAATCAATCCAGGCTTGGTGTAGCGCGGCATAGTGTCCATCTCGTTGAGCGATCAAGCCTGCCGGCGAGCCGTCCTCCACGATCTGTCCGTGTTCGAGAACCAACACCCGGTCCGCGATCTCTACCGTCGAGAGCCGATGGGCGATGATGACGGCCGTGCGGTCTTTGAGAATCGTCTGGAGTGCATTCTGCACCAGACGCTCCGATGGCACATCCAATGACGATGTTGCCTCGTCGAGAATGAGCACCGCCGGATCAGCCAGGAAAGCCCGCGCGAAAGCTATGAGTTGCTTCTGTCCCGCAGAAATACGCGAACCACGCTTACCCAGATCCGTGTCGTAACTTTCGGGCATCGCCTCGATAAAGGTTGCTGCGCCCACTGCACGTGCTGCTGCCACGATCTCGTCACGGCTCGCCCCCGGCTTTCCGAAAGCGATATTGTCCGCGACCGAGCCGTCAAACATAAAGTTCTCCTGCGTCACCAGCGTGACCGCGCGACGTAGATCAGATGAAGAAAGCTCTCGTAGATCAATGCCATCAAGCCGGATCACGCCCGTTACCGGGTCATAGAACCGCGCCATCAACTTGGCAATCGTCGTCTTCCCTGCGCCTGTCGTCCCGACCAAGGCCACCGTCTGCCCTGCTGGAATCTGCAATTCCAGCCCTGGCAGCACCGGATGACCCTCAACATAGGCAAAGCTGACATTCTCAAAGCCAATAGCTCCCTGAGCGTTTGGCAGCGGCGTCGGCTCATTCGGCTCAGCCAATACCTCTGGCTCTTCAAGAACTCCCGACAACTTCTCTAATGCAGAAATTGCTGACTGGAATGTGTTGTAGAACTGGCTAATCTCGCCCATCGGCTCAAAAAACATCCGTAGATAAAGCAAGAACGCAGCCAACGCACCCACCGTCATCTGCCCATCCATCGTCATTAAACCGCCGACGATGAGCGTGATACCGATGGTGATATTGCCCGTGAGCCGTACCGCAGGCATGAAGATAGCCATCAACCGGAAAGATGTGACGTTGATGTCCTCATAGCGGGTAGCCGCGTCGAGGAAGATGTCTTGGTTACGCGGTTCGCGCCGGTAGGCTTGCACCGCTTTCATGCCACTCATCGTCTCGGTGAAATGAACAATCACGAGCGAAGCCATCTCGCGGACCTTGCGATATGTCGTGGACGAATTGATTGAGAACCACCGGAGCAGCATGAGCAGAACTGGGAAACTCACCAGACAGATCAAGCCCAAGGTCACATCGGTCCAGACCAACAAAGCGCCCACGCCCACCAGCGTCAGCAGTGCGGTGATGATCGAATCTAGACCCGAACTCACCAACTCCTGAATAGCGTCGATGTCATTAGTGAGCCGTGAGATAACACGACCCGAGGTGTAACGATCATGGAACGCGACATCGAGACGCTGAAACTTACGAAAGACCCGCTGGCGTAGTTCCAGCATGATCTGTTGCCCAATCCGGCCAGAGACCCGCAAGAAGAAAATCCGCGTGACCGTCTGGATCGCGATGACCGCGATCATCGCGCCCATAACGAGCCACAACCCATGCGTAGTACCACCACGCATAATCGTGGGAACTGCGTCGTCAAGACCGCGCTGAACTAACTTCGGCATAGCAAGACGTGCCGCATTTTCTAGCACAATGGCAGCGACGAGGACCGGCAAGAACCACACACATGGCTTAATGAGCGAACCCAATAATTGCTTGCTGCGACCTTTAAGAAATACCGACGCCTGTTGTGTGATGACTTTCTTACTACCCTCTGCGCCAACTCCGCGCCAGGCTTCAAGTTGATCGACAGGTGCCGATTCATTCATGTTCTGACTCATCGCTCACCTGCCTCTACCTCAGCGCAACCATCTAAGAAGTCCATCCCCTTTTCCGCATTGAACTCCCCTGCCAAGAGATCCCGATAGGCCTCATTC
>JBOFIQ010000369.1:0-1814 GCA_051650245.1 Propionibacteriaceae bacterium
ACTCCGCAACTGCTGGCGACCGCATTCAGCGAGACCTACCGCTCGCTGCGCGCTCCGATGCAATGCAACAGTCAGCACGACTTCCTGTTCTACATGCAGGGCCTGAACATTGTCGACACCGACACCAAGCGTTACACGCTGGCCGTGGATGGTAACCGCTTCATCCTGAAAGTGACTGGCACGCCGTTCACTGAAGCGCTGGCCGCCGCGACTGCCCCCAAGAAGCCAGCTGCGCCCGCTGCGACCTTCGCTTATCCGAAGATCGTGCGCACCGAAACTGGTGACCTGACTCCGGCAACACGTCGCGCATTCCGCGACCTGTGGAACTCCATGCTGGAAGAAGCCAAAGAGCCGCTGGCAACCCTCAGCGAAAACTGCATGCTGAAGACGCCGCGCTATCTGGCGAACGTTACCCGCGTCGAGATCTGGTTCGGTCACGGACGTGACAAGCAGCAGTTCAATTTGGCCTACGTTGCCAAGGGCGCGATTGACGGCTCCGAGCCGCGCACGCTGGGCAAGCTGTTCCCTGTGACTGCCAAAGGCATTGCCGACGCGATCCACGCTCTGCGCATTCGCTGCCCGCTGCCTGCTGGTAACGTTGCGGCCAAGCCGCCGAAGGCCGACGGCAAGCTGCCCAAGCCCGAGACCAAAAAGCAGAACAAACCTGCTCCGAAGTCTGCGAGCAAGAAGCCCGCTGCCAAGCCCGCTGCCAAGCCCGTTGCCAAGCCAGTTGCCAAGCCTGCACCCAAGAAGCCGGAAGCCGCACCAGCCCCCGCGCCGTTCACCACTGACCGCGACACCACTGGCGCAACTGCTTCAGCTCCGAAGGCTGACGCGTAATCTGCAACGTTCAACTTGAACGCTGTGCCCGCAAGGTTGCTTGACGAAAACCGGACTAGCAACCTTGCACCACGTTTGATATACTATATTCAAGGTAGGGGGATGGCCCCTACCCTTTACACTCCAATGAGGAAATGATCATGACTACTATCGCCCGCGTAACCCGTACCCAAGTCGCCGCCAACGAAGCAATGATTGGCAAGAAAGTAACCCTGCTCGATGGCAGCATTGTGAAGATCACCGACGTTGCATCTGCTTACGCTTACTCGCATGACGGTGGCCGTAGCCGTCTGTCTGCTTACCTGCTGGTCAAAGATGGCCGCAACTTCAAGCAGATTGAGCAAGAAGATGTCGACGGCAAGGTTACCAGCGTTGAAGACGCTGGCGGTTATGCCAAGTACGCTTTTGCAGGCAGCAAGCGCAAGCCTGCCCCGAGCACCAAGCCGGATCCGAAGCCTGCCCCGAGCACCAAGCCGGAAGGCAAGCGCAAACCCAGCACCAAGCCGGAAACCAAACCCGCTCCGAGCACCAAGCCGGAAGGCAAGCGCAAACCTAGCACCAAGCCGGAAACCAAGCCGGAAGGCAAGCGCACCAGCGGCAACAAGGTTACTCGCAAGGTCGAGAGCCACGAAATGCCTGACGCTCTGGCAGTCATTGAGCGCGACGGCCTGACCGAGAAGAGCGTTGCATCTCTGCGCAAGGAGATCGCGGATCTCTTGTCTGAGCGTTACGGTGTTGGCAAGTTCGAAGGTCTGGACGTCACCAGCGAGTCGCACTTCAATTCCGCTGACAGCAACATGCTGGTCACCTTCGGGTTTGACTTCAGCCCGTACCTCGAAAGTCCCGAGGTTGAGGTCGACGCGGATGACGCGAGCGAGCAACTGCTCAAGGCTGGCATCATCCCGCTGCGCAAACTGCGCAACATGACCGACGATCAAATCATCGCCGCGTACAAAGAACACTTTGGGGATCAG
>JBOFIQ010000370.1:0-11573 GCA_051650245.1 Propionibacteriaceae bacterium
ATCGTCGTAAATGCTGTGTTTCAGAGCGCAAGCACCTCAAGCCTTGAGTGAAGCTGCTGCTTTGTCAGCCGCAGATGGTGACGTGAGCGAAGCCGCTACACGTTCTGCTTGGCGCGCCAGTTCTGCGCGTTTAGCGTTGGCTCGCCATGACCAGCTTGGCTTGCCTTGGGTGTCTTGGGTAGCGATCAATACACCGCCAAGAACGGCAGCATCGCGTAGTAGCTCACCTAGGTTGGCATTGCGCTCGGCGGCGCTGGCGCCGGCACGGGGCAATCGGGTCGCCAGGACTGGTGCGAAATTTGCCGCGACAATAGTTGCGCCAAGGCGACGTCCTAGCCCCAGCGCCATCATGGAACCTCCGACGGCTAGTGCGGCACCGTTGAGGCGGACCAAAGTCTCTTTATTCGAGGGGATCTTGGCAGCATATTGCTCGGGCAAGACCCGTGACACCGTCGGAATAACAGTGTCAAGAAGGGGCTGTGCCTTCGCAATATGCACATCGGGATTCATCGCAGCACTTACGCCGCTCGCCATGAAATACCCACCTAGCATGGTGCGGCCTGCAAAACGGATGACGTTCATAAGGCCAGTCTCTCGCACTTTCGGCAGTTGTGGGAATAGACCGGCTGGTTTACGGCGTTGAAATGCTATGAGTTGCTCCACGATGACACGTCAGAGCACCATAACGCCGTACTCATGGGTAGGCTTGGACTCGATGACAACGCCACCGGATGACCTTCTCGAACGTTTCGAGACTGATGCCATGACGCATATGGATGCGTTGTATTCCGGCGCGCTCAGGCTAACCCACAATCCTCATGACGCGGAAGATTTGGTGCAAGAGACCTATGCCAAGGCTTTTGCCTCGTTTGGGCAGTACAAGCAGGGGACAAATCTCAAGGCCTGGCTCTACCGGATCATGACCAATACCTTCATCTCCCTCTATCGCAAGCAGCAGCGCTCACCGAAAATGACGGGGGCTGAGGTTGAAGATTGGCAGCTTGCGAGAGCAGCATCACATGATGCAGTTGGTCTCAGGTCAGCCGAGGCTCAAGCTCTTGAGCAGATTCCGGATACGGTTATTACCGAGGCCTTAGCTAAGCTACGTGATGAGTATCGTATTGCCGTACTGCTGGCAGACGTCGAAGGTTTCTCGTATAAGGAAATAGCCGAGATTATGGGATCACCCGTCGGGACTGTGATGAGTCGGCTCAACCGTGGTCGAGCAGAGTTGCGTACCTTGCTTTCTGACCACGCCCATGAATTAGGAATTGGGGTGTCCTCGACATGATTGATCCAGAAGCATCCTGTACCGAAGTTATCGCGCGGGTTTTTGCATTCCTCGATGGTGAACTCGATGATCAAAGCTGTGATGAGATCCGCATACATCTCATGGCCTGCGAAGAGTGTCTTGATTATGTTGATGCCGAGACTCAGCTGCGTGTCTTGATCAAGAAAGCCTGTTGCTGCTCAGCGCCAGCGGCATTGGCTCAACGCATTGCGGCATTACGGCACAAGAACTAGAACTGATGAAGGCCCCCGCTAAGCGAGGGCCTTCATCAATACATCGTCTACGCGTTCGGACGCTTTCCGTGGTTAGCGGACTTCTTCCGACGGGCGCGACGGCAGCGGCCACCCTTACCCATGGTGGTCTCCTTTCTGTCGTTGGCTGCGCCCTCCGGCGCATGCTCCAACCACTCATTTTGCCTTCTATTGTGGTCAACCCCAAATCGACTCGCCTACCTCGATAGGCTTACCGCATGTTGGGAGTCAATCTATGGACAGCAGAGATCGCTGAAATCGACCGCGCATGGTTTAGCAATCTCATTGATTCGTGGCAGCTCTTGGCTGATCTATCTTTTTCTGACGTCGTGCTATGGGTCCCTCATGCAGGGGATTCCACGCTGGCAGCTATTGCACAAGCGCGACCGGCAACGGGCCCAACTGCGCTGCCTCAAGACATCGTGGGGTACCAGGTCAGTGACGCGTACGATCCCGTTGCTGTGGCCTATCGCACCAAGAAGATCGTCGAAGCTCTTCACCGAGCCGGTGAGCACCATAGCGGTGAAGCAATCCCTGCAGACGTTCGCGCAATTCCGATTCTGCGTGATGGGTGTCTAGTCGGCATCGTATCGCGACATACCAACCGCCTGTCTTCACGGAGCCAGGGCCGGTTGGAATCGGTATATCTCGAAGTGACCAACGTCTTAGAAGCGATGCTCAATGAAGCCCATTTCCCCTTTGTCTTAGACGATCCAGAGCCGCTACATTCGCCCAACGTGGGTGATGGTGTCATCCGATTAGATCGCCAAGGCAGCGTGACGTATGCAAGTCCGAATGCGCAAACAGCCTTCCGTCGTCTTGGGCTGGAGGGGCAGTTTGAGGGAGAACGTTTTTCAGACGTTGCTGCGCATCTCGTCCATGATCGAGAACCCATCGACCAAGCTCGTCTCGATGTTCACGAACATCAGTTTCTCGATTCGCGAGTGTTCGATCTGACCAACGCCATGGCGACAGTTCGTGTGCAAGTGATCCCCTTGGTTTCTTCTGATTATCTTGGTGCACTCGTCCTTGCCCGTGATACCACCGATATCCGCACCCGTGAGCGCCAGCTGCTCAGCAAAGAGGCCACGATCCGCGAGATTCATCACCGGGTGAAGAACAACCTTCAGACGGTGTCAGCGTTACTGCGGCTCCAATCTCGCCGGATTGAATCGGAGGAAGCCCGTTCGGCCTTAGCTAAAGCGCAACAGCGAGTTTCCGCTATTGGCGTTGTCCATGAGCTACTCAGCCAAAGCTACGATGATGATGTGGACTTCGATGGGGTCTGTGATCGACTATTGGCTCTTGCGAGCGTGGTGACACCACATGCCGGTGATGTACAGGTAGAACGGCAGGGCAGCTTTGGAGTGATCTCGGGAGATGCGGCGACACCGCTGTCCTTGATCATTTCTGAACTATGCCAAAATGCCGCAGATCATGGCCTAGCGCATGGTCCAGGAAAGATCACTGTGTACCCACGTCGTAGCAGTGCTGGTCTCGAACTGGAAGTGCGTGATACCGGGTCGAAGGGTCAATCGACAGAACATGCTGGAGGTTCTGGGCTTGGGCTCAATATCGTCTCCACCCTTGCCCAGGAGCTTGGGGGAACCTTTGACCTTGATCTCTCAGAAGAAGGCGCCACGGCGCGCGTCGCCATTCCTGCGGAACGGATCGACGCGCGCCGTGAAGATCGTTAAGTTAGATGCGGCGATTACGAGCGTTGCGACGCTTAAGCGCGCGGCGCTCATCTTCTGACATACCGCCCCAGACCCCGTAGTCTTGGCCAGCTTCAAGAGCCCAAGACAGGCAGTCATCGCGTACATTGCAACGCGAGCACACCCGTTTGGCCTCTTCCACCTGGAGAAGAGCAGGTCCGGTGTTGCCAATTGAGAAGAAGAGTTCGGGATCTTCTTCCAAGCACGCCGATTCGTGGCGCCAATCCATGCGCAGGAGCTCCTTCTGTGGTCCAAAACGTCAGCCACGTTACTGGCTGTCGTGTTGATTCGGTAAAACAAGGTTAGCGTGTATTTTCAGAATTGTTGCTGAAATGTAACCACGTGTTGTGAGTAGTTCTTTAGTCGTCTTCGTCATCCATACGGGCAAGCCACGTCGCAAGCCGCTCGATCGGGACTTCATGTTCAGGATGGAGATCGACAAAAGTCCGCAGTAGCTCAGCAAGTTCCTCGTAGCTGACTGATTCTTCGCCACGACGTTTGGCGAGTTCCTCAATACCGCGGTCAGTAAAGTACATCGTTCTCCTCGGAACAATTCTGGGTAGTTCGTCGCGTTGCTCGCCACGCAATCACGGCAAACAAGGCGCTCCACAGTAGCAGGTAACTGTTACGGATGACGATAGCTAACGCTCCGGCATAGCTTCCACGATTCTGCATGACAAGTTTGTAGTAGCAGATGGGGTAGACCCATTGGGTAAGCAGTCCTAGCGCGATGGTAGCGATGGCAAGTAATCGAGCGTGGGCCAGGCCCAGGCCATGTGCGAGCGGTGTTCTCCAGATGGAGAGCAATACTGCAATCGGGCCGCCAAGCCACAAGATGTACTGCGGGGAGAGCGTCTTATTGGTCACGATCATGACTGCCACAATGATGATGGCAACAAGGGTGATCGTGGCGTGACGTTTCGTAGGTAGAGCCCATAGCCGGACGCAGAAGAGCACGATAAGGAGCAACCCGAGAAGGGTGAGATAGCTTGACGCTTTAATCGCCGAATCTACGCCTGGGCCAAAGATCTCGAAGGCTTGATAGCGCGAGTAGCGTACGGTGTAGGGCTGCGTGGTGAAGCTCCGAAGGAATACATAAGGCGTTGCGAGGATACTTTCAACCTGTAAACCACGTCCCTTTTGCCATAGCAGCGGGGAAACGAGCCGATCCCAACCAGCAGCAAGGAAAGAAAGCGCAGCCAAGCCGAAGCCCACGCCACAAAATCCAGTGAGCGTACGTCGGCGTTCTTTACGGGCGGAAGCCAGAGCCAAGATCAGCAGCGCAGGCCAGAGCTTAACCGCTGCTCCAAGACCAAGTAACCCACCAGCGACGGTTGGTCGCCGCACCAGCCAGAGCAAGGCAAGGCCAACAAGCACCGCCGGAACCATGTCAAAGCGGAAGTAGACCAGGGGACCGATAGCAAAAACGAAAGCAATCCAGAAGTAGGTTGCCAACTCGCGGCGCGGTCCAGCAGCACGCCATAGCGCCACTGTCATCGCAAGATCGCAGGCTGCCATAAGCACGCTAAAGAGGGCTTGGAAGATGTAGTTATTCCCGAAGGACGCCAGGCGGATGAGTTCAAAGAACCACACCACGGGAGTGGGATATTCAGTCATCGTCTGGTCAAGGCCAACGTAGGGGAATGACTGCATCTCTGAGCTGTAATAGACCACATCGCCATTCATGCCCGCATCTGTCAAGGGCCAGATGCCGACCATCGCGAGGTGAGCGACTACCCAGACCAGCACCATGAACCAGGTCTGGCGGTAGAAACGCCCCTCAACTGATGTGGTCATCGGTCCTCCGAGATCGATAGATGATGAGCACACTAATCCAGCCGATGAGCCAGCACAGTGCGATATTGCGTACCGCAAGCGCGAGCGTGACGAGCCACGTGATCACACCAAAACGGCGAACGAGCCAATCGTAGCCAATGGGGTAGACGAACTGGGTGAGTAAACAAATCGCTAAGACCAGTCCAGCAAGTCGCCGCATCAGCGTGCGCTCAGAGCCCTCGCTGATGGCAAACAGTGCAGCACATGGTGCAGCTAACCACATGAGGTATTGCGGTGAGAAAGTTTTATTCGTCACGATCATGATGCCGATAGTGGCGATCATGATGAGGCCTGCAAGTGTCAGTGATTCTGCTGCTGGACCGCGTAGCCAGTAGATCACCATAGCGACGATGAAAATCAGCCCGAGTACCGTCGCAATACTTCCTGCTACTTGCCATGCGTGTGTGCTTGGCCCCGAGATCTCGAAGGCCTTGTGCGGTGAGAGTTCAACACTAAAGCGGTGCGGAGAAAAGAGTCGGTGCAGCATGGGCCCAGTTGCCCAGACAGATTCGACCTGTAAGCCACGATCTTTTTGCCAGGTCAAGGGTGAGAGGAGGCGATCCCAGCCAGCCCAGATAAGTGACGCTAGAGCTAACATGCCGCCCGACAGCCACATGGCGATACTGGCTCGTAGACGGTGACGACGACGGCCAAGCTGGGCCAGCCATAGTAAGGCAGGCCAGAGCTTAATCGCGGCGCCAAGTCCAATCGCCATTCCTGAGCGCACTGGTTTGCCAGAGGCAAGGAGGAGTAGCGCGCCACCGGCAAGCACTGCAGGCAACATGTCGAAACGCATGTAGGCGGTTGGCCCCATGAGGAAGGTAAACCCGATCCACCACCACAGCGCCCAGGCATGGCGGTCTTTGCTGCGCTGATAGAGCACCCAGGAATACCAGCCGTCCAATGCCACCATGATAAGGATGAATGCCGCGACATATCCAGGTAATTTCCCGCCGCCTAGCGCATACGGTAACCAGAGCAGTGCGACAACGGGTGTGGGATATTCCAATAATGTGGTTGCTGGTCCAGCGTTGAGAGCTTGTTCGATAGAGGTCCAGTAATAGCGGACGTCATTTTGTGTGCTGGGAGCGATACTGAGCCAGAGCCCCAAGACGGCAATTTTGGCACCAACCCAGGCTGAAATCAGAACCCACGAGCGCTGACGGCTGCTGAGCGGGGGATTAGTCATAGTGGAGATGGTAGTGGCCATATGGCGCCCCCGAGGCGATTCGAACGCCTGACACCTGCCTCCGGAGGGCAGTGCTCTATCCCCTGAGCTACGGGGGCTAGTCCTTAGCAGGGCGGAACCCAGCCTAGCAGCAGAGCTTATGGTTATGGCTACTTTGGCCGTTGGTCGGACCTGATTCGTCGGATTTGGCTATCAATGCGCTACACTTGGAGAGAAATCGAAGAGTCCTTCGATGTGAGCGCTCCAGGGGCCGAGCGCGGCAAACCTTTCTCGCCACCAGAGTTTTCTGAGGCTCCTAATCATGATCGCTAAGGATTTCCGTGACTGAAACCACGAATACGCGTTCTGTCGATGCCATGCTCTTGCCTGAGCTTAAGCAGGTTGCCCAGCTCATGGGTATCAAGGGTGCCACGACGATGCGTAAGGGCGAGCTCCTCGCCACCATCAAGGAGCGTCAAGGGCCAGCCCGTACGCAGACGCGTGCAGCAGCAACCCGACCAGCGCGTGAACCGCGCCAGGACCGTACTGAGAGCACCCCCGAACAGACGTCTGTCGCGGCTGAGGTTGGTGCCCGTATGGAAGCAGATAAACCGCAGACTGACGCTACTTCCCAGCAGCGTGATAATCGCCGACGTGACCGTCGCAATGAGCGTCCGCGTAGTAACTCGCAGCACGATACGTCTGCTCGGGATAAGGCTGAGGAACGTCCTGAGGCTGAACCGGCTCGTGAGGGCGTGCAAACGCAAAATCAGCATCGCGACCGTAACAATGAGCAGCGCTCTGGCGAGCGTAATCAGCGGCAGAACAACCAAAGCACCAACACCAACACCAACACCACTCAGAGCAATCAGAATAACTCGGATCGCTTTGACGATGATGACAGCAACCGTCGTTCGCGTCGTCGCCGTCGTGAGCGTCAGAATAACCGCCGTGGGTCGAACCGTAGCGGCGCGATGGGCGGCTACGAGCAAGATCCCACGATCGCAGAGGATGACGTTCTCGTCCCAGTTCAAGGCATCCTCGATGTGCTCGATTCGTATGCCTTCGTTCGTACTACTGGCTACTTGCCAGGTCCCGATGATGCCTACGTTTCACTCTCGATGGTCAAGCGCTTTGGCTTGCGTAAGGGCGATGTTGTCACTGGACAGATTCGTGCACCGCGTGATGGCGAGCGCAAGGAAAAGTTCAGCGCATTGGTGCGTTTGGACTCGGTCAATGCTGCAGATCCTGCCTTGGCTAAGGATCGCCCTGACTTTTCGAAGTTCACTCCGCTCTTCCCGCAGCAGCGTTTGCGTTTAGAGACAACTCCGCTCAATATGATCGGCCGCGTTGTTGATCTTGTTGCTCCTATTGGCAAGGGCCAGCGTGGTCTCATCGTCTCCCCGCCCAAGGCTGGTAAGACGATGATCCTTCAGTCCATTGCTAATGCCATCATCGAGAACAACCCTGAGGTACATCTCATGGTGGTGCTCATCGATGAGCGTCCTGAAGAAGTCACTGATTTCCAGCGTTCGGTTCGTGGCGAAGTTATTGCGTCCACCTTCGACCGTCCGGCTGAGGACCACACGATGGTTGCCGATCTGGCTATTGAACGGGCTAAGCGCCTGGTCGAGATGGGCCAAGATGTTGTCGTGTTGCTTGACTCGATTACACGTCTTGGTCGTGCCTACAACCAGGCTGCTCCGGCATCTGGACGAATCTTGTCCGGTGGTGTTGATGCTTCAGCGCTCTACCCGCCTAAGAAGTTCTTTGGTGCAGCGCGCAACATCGAAAATGGCGGCTCTTTGACGATCTTGGCAACGGCCTTGATCGAGACCGGTTCCAGAATGGACGAGGTCATCTTTGAGGAGTTCAAGGGCACCGGCAATATGGAACTTCGCCTCCGCCGGGAGCTTGCGGACAAGCGCATCTTCCCCGCAATCGACGTTGACCAGTCGGGTACTCGTCGTGAAGAACTCTTGCTGGGCCGTGAAGAGATGGGCATCATCTGGAAGCTACGTCGAGTGCTCTCAGGTATGGATGACCAGGCTGCTCTGGAACTGCTCTTGACGCGGATGAAGAAAACTCAGTCCAACTCAGAGTTCCTTATCCTCATCAATAAGACGTCTCCTGGCGCTGAGTAAATATCAACGCATGGTGTGGGGGTCGAACTGGTAACTACAGTTCGACCCCCACACCTATGATGAGGCCTTCGAGAGCTACAACACCATATGGTGCATTGTGCTGGCTTGAGGCTCGCCCTCAGCGTAGCTGCCATGAGCACGCAGATTTACGATGCGATCAGCACACGCTGCAGTGAACTCTAGATCGTGGGTGATGACGATAACGATGGCGCCCTCTGCTGCCAAGGAGCGCAACCGGGTCGCAATAGCCTCAAGGTGGCGATGATCAACTCCAGATGTGGGCTCGTCAAAGATGAGAATCTGCTTGCTACAGGCAACTGCTGAGGCGATCACGACGCGTTGCTTTTGCCCACCAGAAAGTGAGAGCGGATGGCGTGATCGCAACTGTGCCAGATCAAATTCCTCAAGGAGATCGTCGACAGCTTGCAGCGCTACGGGATCTCGCGGGAGACCAAGACATACCTCGGTGACGACTGAGTCAGTAAAGAGTTGCCGATGGACGTCTTGGAGCACAACATAGCTTTGTGTCATGAGTTGTTGTGGAGTGAGCGGCTTGCCATCAAGAAGTATCTGACCACCCTTTGCTGGCTTTTCCAGACCACAGATCAGCCGTGATAACGTCGATTTCCCCACACCGTTTTCTCCCAGGACAACGCTGACTTGTCCACGAGGGAAAGCTAAGGACTCAATATCGAGCACAGGTTTCTTGCCATATGAGAAACGGACCTGTTCTAGCTGAAGCCCAGATTCTGAGTGATCTGATGGTGATTGCTGCGGGCCTGCGAGAAGCGTTGGCTCTAGTGAGCGTAGACCCAGATTACGGCGTTCAGCATCGCTCAGCGCAAAGAAATCGTCTCCGTTGAATCGCTGCTGAAGCCGTCCCGCCTCTAACAAGAAAACCTGATCAACCAGACCGCGTAGCCACGATAACCGATGTTCGCAGATGACGATGTTCTTGCCCTGTTCCTTGAGGCGAGCAACTAAGGTTGCGAATTCATCGATAGCAGCAGGGGACAGGTTTGACGTCGGTTCGTCAAAGAGCACGATGCCAGTATCAGCGGCTAATGCCGATGCGGAGGCAACCTTTTGCTGTTCGCCGCCAGAGAGCTTCGCTAAAGGCTGATCAAGAAGATCATTGATCCCTACATGCTCGCAGGCGCGAACGATACGATCCTCAATAATACGTGGATCAACCCCGTAGCTTTCACCAGAAAGAGCTAGCTCGCCACGTACGTCGGCACAGAAAAATTGGGTGCGCGGATTTTGGAAAACGGTAGAGCTGATAGCACCCACCTGGGCTACATCGATAGTGCTCATATCAGTCCCTGCAACTGTGACTGAACCGTTGAGTTCGCCATGGCGAAAATGTGGAACCAGCCCGTTGATGAGCTGTAACAGTGTTGATTTTCCAGAACCGGAAGCACCACACAACAAGGTGACGGTGCCAGGGTCACAGGTCATGGTGATATCAGTGAGTGCCACTGGAACTTCAGTGGGAACCGTATCGACCACAGGTTTGCCATAAGGTCCGCTCGTCGGCGATGCGCCAGCGTAAGTGAAGCTGACTGAATCAATAGAAATGCTATGCACGTAACTATCCCTTATCCCAGAAAACGCCAGACGATGAGTGCCCCCAATGTAGCTATGGCTACAGCATCGCTCCTGCGACATGAGAGCCGCACGATACTCGTGGGCTTAGCTTCGGTGCCTAATCCGCGAATGACGCCACCGGCAGCCAGATCATCAATAACGCGAGTGAGCGAGGCTAAGAGCGGCACCATGACATATTCGGCAGTACGAAATGGATGGAGAAAGAGAGAGCCAACGCCGGTGACTAATCCACGTAATTTCAGTGCCGCCATAATGGCTTTCAGCTCCGCCCCAGTGAGTGGGATAAAGCGCAAAACGACGGTGATGATCGTCACGAAGGATTTTGGTAGAAGAATAGCTCGCAAAGCAGCGGTAACTTCGCCGGTGCCGATCGAGGTAATGATAAAAGCTGCCATCCAAATAGCGATGGCAAAACGACAGGTCCAATAGCAAGTGGCGATAAGAAGGGCATTGATAAAGGATTTCCAGGCTACGCCGCCGTAGAGATACCAACCAGCTGAGATAGCAATAACCCCAAGATAGATAAACCAGCCCCGATTAATTCGGACAGTAGCATTGAGGAAAGCAACCAGGATGGCACACATCAAGATGATTGAAAATCAGCCATTCCCATCACCAGGATATTGATGACGAGCATGCAGAGTAATTTGGTGCGCGGATCAAGCCGAAAGTAACGCTGCGCCGGGGCAAGATGAGGCAGACGTAATAACGTAGCGCTGGGCGCGGAAGCAGGGTTACTGCTTGCCGCGCCCGTGCTGAGTGCAACAGAACTCACGCTATGCCAGCCTTAGCGAAATGTTTAGCGACAATCTTGGTGCCAAACCAGCCCGCAATAAAGCTAACAATGCCTATAGCTGCTCCCCAGATAACAAGGAATACCGGAGTGAAGATCTTGCTCATAGCATCTGCATATTCTCGACCCATTTGGCTTGCGATATTGTCAAAATATGGCCCAGAAGCATAGAAAATAGGTAGGTACGGCAGCATGAACCATAGTGAAAATACGGTATAGGCAATAGCATCGTGTAGGCGTGACCGGTATTTTCCTGATCGGGTAATCAGATCAGCGCAGAGACCTAGGAATGGAACTCCGATGATTACGCCCCAGAAGTGTCCGGTGCTGCACATTAAGAGACCGACGGCTAAGCCGAGAATGGTCAGTGCGCCAAAACGACGGGTTTTAGCAAGGTAAAGCGCGATAACAACGCCATTGAGCAAAATGCCTAAGGCATGCCCAAAAAGCATAAAGATAGGGCCAGCGAGGCCGAGCATACCTAGAGAGAAGAAGACCACGATATAAATAGCGGTGAAAGCACCGACAGTCACCAGAAAGCGAACGGTGTTTCCCGAGTTCTTTGTTGGCGGGGTAGACATATTTTCCTTTTAATAAGTTGGGTTTATACGGTTGCTGGCTGAGTAAGTTGCCAGCCTGCTGCTTGGGAACGTGATTCCCAGAACCGGCGATACTGTCCGTCAACACTGACGAGTTCAGCGTGGGTTCCACGCTGACAGATACTGCCGTTATCATCGAGAACGATGAGCTGGTCTGCGGCTTTG
>JBOFIQ010000371.1:0-7663 GCA_051650245.1 Propionibacteriaceae bacterium
TTACCAGCGCATGACAGGTAAGCATGTGTTCTACCCCATGGGCTGGGACGACAACGGTCTGCCCACCGAGCGTCGTGTACAGAACTTCTACGGAGTGCGCTGCGACCCGTCGATCCCCTATGATCCCGATTTCACACCCCCAGCTAAACCTGACCCCAAGAAGCAGATTCCCATTAGCCGGCGCAACTTTGTTCACCTGTGCTTGGAACTGACCAAGGTCGATGAGCAGGTCTTTGAAGATCTATGGCGCCGCGTTGGGCTGTCGGTTGATTGGGACATGCTCTATTCAACGATTGCACCAGATACGCAGCGCATTGCACAGCTAGCCTTCGTGCGTAACCATAGACGCGGCGAGGCGTACTTATCTGAGGCCCCCACCATGTGGGATGTGACATTCCAGACCGCAGTGGCCCAAGCTGAGTTGGAACCTCGGGAGTACCCCGGCGCTTATCATCGCATCGCATTCCAGCGCCCTGACGGCGAACCGGTCTATATCGAGACCACCCGCCCCGAGTTACTTCCTGCTGTCTGCTGTTTGATCGCCCATCCTGACGATGAGCGTTATCAGCCACTCTTTGGCACGACAGTCACCGCTCCCATCTTTGGGATTGAGATTCCCGTGTTGGCTCATCCAGCAGCCGAAATGGACAAGGGCGCTGGCATTGCCATGTGCTGCACCTTTGGTGACCTCACCGACGTCATCTGGTGGCGCGAACTGCAGTTACCTATGCGCGTCATCATTGCCCGCGATGGACGTATTACTCGTGAGGCCCCCGAGTGGATTACTGATCCTACGATCTGGGAACAGATCGGTGGCAAGACGACGTTCTCAGCACGCGAAGTAATCGTGGCGATGTTGCGTGAGTCTGGCGCGATGGATGGTGAGCCGAAGCCCACCACACGTATGACGAACTTCTATGAGAAGGGCGATAAGCCACTTGAAATCGTCTCTACCCGTCAGTGGTATATCGCTAACGGTGGCCGTGATGAGCAGCTCAAATCAGCGCTAGTTCAGCGTGGTGATGAGATCGCTTTCGTCCCTGAATACATGAAGCACCGCTACGTGAGCTGGGCCGAGGGGCTCAACGGCGACTGGCTGATTTCGCGCCAGCGCTTCTTCGGCGTGCCATTCCCTGTGTGGTACCCAATCGGTGCTGATGGAGAACCTGATTATCAGTCCCCCATCGTTGCTGATGAGGCTTCACTGCCAGTCGATCCGTCGAGCGACGCTCCCGCTGGCTTCACCGAATCGCAGCGTAACCAACCCAATGGCTTCATCGCTGACCCGGACGTCATGGATACCTGGGCCACGTCCTCGCTCACGCCTGAACTTGCGTGTGGCTGGGAACGCGATGCAGAGCTATTCCAGCTCACCTTCCCCATGGATATTGCGCCACAGGCCCACGACATTATTCGCACCTGGTTATTTAGCCGAGTAGTACGGTCGCATTTTGAGTTCGGCCAAGCCCCGTGGAAGCGGGCAACAATCTCTGGTTTCGTGGTAGACCCAGATCGTAAGAAGATGTCCAAATCCAAGGGCAATGTTGTGGTCCCCACCGAGATTCTCGACAAGTTCGGCGCCGATGCCGTGCGCTGGCGGGCCGCCATGGCTCGCCCGGGCATGGATTCGCCCTTCGACGAGACTCAGATGAAGGTCGGACGTCGACTCGCGATGAAGATTCTCAATGCAAGCAAGTTTGCATTGGGCTTTGGCCCGATCCCTGCCGGTGGCGCGTCAGCGATCACCGAGGACATCGATAAGGCCATGCTTGCCGAGCTCAAAATCGTGGTGCAGGCAGCGACTGATTCCTTTGAGAAGTACGACTACACCGGTGCTCTTGAGCACGCTGAGCAGTTCTTCTGGACCTTCTGCGATGACTACATTGAGATCGTCAAGGAACGCGCACATGGAGCCCAGGGTGAGGCTGCTGCGGCTTCTGCTCGTGCAGCACTAGCTCTTGCTCTCAAGATTCAGTTGCGCTTGTTCGCACCGTTCATGCCATTCGTCACAGAAGAGGTCTGGTCCTGGTGGCAGTCCGGCTCAATCCATCATGCGGCTTGGCCGACGACCAGCGAACTCCCCGATGCTGGCGATCCCGCCATCTATGCAGCTGTTTCGGCTGCTCTGATCGGTATCCGTGGCGCTAAATCAACGGCAAAGGCCTCAATGAAGACCGCCGTGGCGAAGGCCACCATCAGCGGGCCGCGCGAGGTGCTTGATCGCGTGCAGTCTGCTGAGGCTGATTACCGTGCGGTGAGCCGGATCACGGGCGAGATTGAGTATGTCATTGCGGATACCGAACTCAGCGTGAGCTGTGAGCTAGTACCTGCCGAGAACGCTCAGTAGTGATCACAGCGTCTGCTGACGGTTCGTCACTGTCGAATCCTGGGCCTGCCGGGTGGGCCTGGTACGTTGATGAAACGTGCTGGGCCGCCGGCGGCTGGAAGCATGGGACGAACAATATGGGTGAGCTCATGGCTGTGCTCAATCTGTTACAGCAGACTGCTCACATAAACGAACCGCTACATATCCTGTGTGATTCGCAGTATGCGATCAATGCCTGCACCACCTGGATGCCTGGCTGGAAGCGCAAAGGCTGGAAGAAATCCGACGGAAAGCCCATCTTGAATTTGGAGCTGGTCCAAGAACTTGATCGGGCCCTGACAAGGCGCCAGGTGAGCTTTGAATGGGTCAAAGGCCACGCCGGACACCCGCTCAATGAGGCTGCCGACACCCGTGCTCGTGCTGCTGCCACTGCCTATCGCGATGGCACCATGGTTCCTGAAGGGCCAGGGTTCACAGGATCGCCTGTGGGGTCAGTGAGCATGGAGGTTGGCCCTAGCACGCGCGAAGAAGAGCCTGATCTTTTCAGCGTTCCGGTTGACCTTGACACCTTTGTCATCCGCCTCGACGCCCCAGACGATCAGTCTCTCCCCCATACCGCTATCCACGAGCACATTCAGTTCCTCAGCCAATTAGATCGTTCAGGATTGCTGGTCTTAGCCGGTCCTATCATCGATGCGGCAGAGCCGTATGGGCTGGTAGTTATCCGCGCTGAATCACTGGCTGGAGCACGAGCTATTGCAGCCCGTGATCCTTTTGTAGCCCAGGGCTTACGCACCGCTGATGTTGGCCGCTGGCAGCTTGCCACCAAAGACAACGGGTACGAGTTCTAACTATCTGCGCATATCGGCAGATATATCAAGCTGAGCCAGCCATGTTAGAGCTGATTACGTATCCATTCTCCCCATGCGACCAATAACTGATGAAATGTCTCGAATCCTAGTGGCCTTACTATCGCAGTTACAATATTTTCCTGCGTTGCATAGCAGCGCTTAACTATCTCATAGACCCGCGCTTTTCCATATACGCGCTCAATCCAGTATAAAACCAAAGCAGAGCACCAATAAAGCTTCGCTTCTACTTCTTGGCTATATCCAATACTATTCAGGAAAGTTCTTTCTCGATAGCTTCATCAATCCACGGTGTAGTCATTTTCTTGAGCTCTAGTGGATTGGCACATACTTCTTGAACTCTAGGATCAGCCCACATAGCAAATCCTTCAGCAATCCACTGCACAGGACAAAAAGAACTATCTGGCGATACCCAAGAATGTGCTAGATAGTGATTTAATTCATGCGCCAATGGGCTATCCTCAAACCCTACAGCAGGTACGCTATAGATGATAATTCGTGATGAACCACCCGCACTAACTATCGGCAAAAATACTCCACCAGCATGAGCTGTACTCTCATTGATAAATAGTGGTCTATCTAGCTCATCTGAGCACATCGGAGAGAAATAAACTATAGCCTTACTCAACCCCCGGAAATCATCAAATTGCCCGTATTGTCCTTGCGCTACTTGCTCGAACTGGATCGTCCGAGATTTAATCGATGCTATATCATCTAACGTAGCAAGCAGCAATAGATGATCTGTTTCACAAAAACCAATATCAGCAATATTCCACGGCATACACGTAAATCCATATGGATCAAAATCAAGTGCAGTTATTACATCCCCTTGCGAGGAGACCACCAAAGGCTGCGAAAGATAACCTTTATCAATTCCTTCAAACATGTGTTCCAGCCGGAACTCAACGCTCTCTGACCCACCCGCAGAACCATACTTCACAACGATCCTTGCATGCAGCCGTGAGCAGCTCTGCCCCAAACGAAATAGGCGCTCCCACTGCTCATGCCGTTCCACCGCAATACCTTTGAAAAAGCTCTGGATATCCCAACGCTGGAGATCCTTATTGAGTTTATCGATTTGCGAATACGGTGATTTTTGCGAAAGTAAACCGCACCCAGAGAGCATCAATGCCGCACCCGTAGCTCCGCCCATCGCAAGAAAATTACGTCGCGTCTGATGCTCCATAAACTAGCCTCATCTGTGCTACAGCAGAGAGCCACTCTGCCCTGCCACACAGCATAGGGCCAGCATCGAAACTTCAGTCAAGCAGAGTTATTTATTCGTTACTGCTATCAGCTACTACTGCCACTGCCCCAGATACATCACCTTATCTATGGAGTAGTCGGCATCGAATGTCACCAGATTGGCAATGTGTCCAGGATCAAGCGAGCCTACTTCAGTAAGTCCAAGATAGGCAGCAGGATTTGTCGTTGCAGCACGAAGCACAAGCCTCGGATCGACCCCAGCTGCAATTGCGTTCTGTACTGCTTGAGCCAGCACCAGGGTGCTCCCTGCGATAGTGTCACTACCCTGAATTCGAGCAATACCATTGCTCACGGTGACAGGAATCTCGCCTAATTGATAGTGCCCATCAGCGCATCCGGCAGCCGCCATTGCATCGGTGATGAGTACCGAACGCTGTTTTAGTTTGAGCACCTGGGCTAACAATTCAGCCTTGACATGAATCCCGTCAAAAATGAGTTCACACCACACCGCTGGATTCTCTAGCAGCGCAAGCGTTGGTCCTGGCTCACGGTGATGTAGCGGCGCCATTGCATTAAATAGGTGCGTTGCCCCCGTCACACCAGCTGCAATCGCAGCAGCTGCCTGATCGTATGTTGCCGCTGAATGTCCTAGCGCTGAAACGACCCCCTGGCTGGCAAGCCATCGCACAGCTTCGATCGCCCCCTCTCGCTCAACCGCTAGCGTTACCATACGGATCGTCCCTTGACCTGCTGCAATCAATCTCTGCACCTGCTCAAGATCTGGATCACAAAGTCGATGGAGAGGATGAGCACCGTTGTACTGGGGCGATAACCAAGGACCTTCAAGATGGATTCCCGCGAGCACGCCAGTATTAACATGCGGGACTAATGCGCGAACCTGCCGTTCAAGATCGGGCAGCGAACCTGTCACCAGCGAAGCAACAAGTGAGGTAGTGCCCCAGCGCCGATGAGCCTGCACAGCGGTGATGGGGTCATCGGCAAAGTTGGCCCCACCGCCACCATGGCAATGGACATCGACCAACCCCGGGGCAAGAGTGACATCACCTAGCTCAATGGCCTCGCCAGCGCTCTTACTGCGCGGGCCAACCTCAATGATCTGCTCGCCAGAAATCACCACCTCCGCATCTAATAAAAAGTCGTCGCCATCGAAAACTCTGGCAGCACGAAGCCGCTGAACTCTCATGGTTATTGCTGCGTTGTCCTGATACCGCGACGTAGCATCGCCTCATACCGCTCAATGAGGTTATCGAGCTTGTCGAGCGGATAATGATCCATGAGGCACACTGGCTCAGCAGCGTTGATCGCTCCCATGAGGGCGAACTGGAGCCGAGCCAATTTTTCTTGTAGCCCCTCTTCCCCAATCGTCCCCATCAGTCCTGGGCCTTCAAGGACTAGTCCCCGCAACATCGGATCGAGCTGTTCTCGCAACTGTGCCGTGGAATAGCTACCTTGCCAGAACCGTCGCAGCATCTCCCGGTAGATAGGGAAGACTTTTTCCACGGTATCCCAGTGCCGCTCATCAACGTCGAGCAGCGGGGTTACATCACCCTTTTCTAGCCAGCCAAGACACACTTTCGGATGACGTAGCTGGGTGATCAATTCTGCATCAGTTCATTGCCAACCAGTTTCTGTTTCACGCTCGAATCGAATATTCTCGACGTTCCAGCGCTGCCCATCATGTCCATGAATAACAACCGCATGACTATGCCCGGCCATCACAATTCCTGCCATCGCAGGCTTACCAAGCGTGCGCAGAATATCTGGCACTTGCTCAGGATTGACAAGATCTCCGCACATTGAGTAGCCATAGTCTCTGGTTGCCAGATTGAGATAGGCGTTATCAGCCAACTGCGAACCGGTAACGGGCAATTCCCCACGCATCTCCCACAGATATGGAATCCGCGTCAGACGAGCGACATCACAGTCACGGAGACCAGTGACACCAGCAAGCTCAAGCAACGTTGCCGCAGCGGCGAATGCACACGATTCTGGGAAGGAACGAAAGACCATAGATTGATGATAGTGCCGGACTATCGCGATAGCATCTAGTTATGAGCACAGCGCCTTGGCAGCCAGTCCCGCCCCAGTTACCAAAACGACGTCGAGGCGATGTCATTGTCCTCGCAGTTCTCCTTATTGCTGCGCTCATTGCGGGATTAATGCTGTGGTGGTTCCTTTCCCTGTCCGACAAACCAGCCAAGAAACCGTCTGGTACGACGAGCACGGCGACGAGCACCTCCACGACTTCGTCGCCTATCACCACAACATCGACACATGAAGTTACTACTACCCGGACCGAGACTGTCACGGTTCCGGTAGCGGTCCCCACACCGACGCTAGAACTTCCAAGAAAACCTGATAGCTCCATTGCACAGCAAAATACTGTCGGTAGTTCCTATATAACTTCTGCTCCGCCTGGAACCTCGATTATCGTTGTTGCTTCACTACCCAAAAGCGATATTTCTCGTGGCTCAGCGTTAGTTCAAGCCAGTGAGCTTACAACGAACTCTGCGCTACCATTCCAGGTCGTTGATTCCGATACCGTCGGTGGTCTTAATCCTGGCTATTACGCCATTTCGGCTTTTGTTCCCGCAGGAGCTACTGCTGAATCTACGTGTGCCATGGTCGGACGCCCGCTCGGCGGCACCTGCTACGGCAGGATCATCGGAGGCTAGCCTGCGTGATCGGCGAAATAGTAGTCCAATGACTGGAATGGACCGCCTTCTTCTTCGAGTCTAGGGCGGACCCAGCCTTGTTTCTCGTACATTGCCAGCGCCATTCGCGTCGAGTGCATACTTGCCCGATACGCGTGCTGCTCGCGGCACCATGCTAAGCACAGATCCATCATCTGCGTTGCAAGGTACTGACCGCGATAGTCGGCTTCGACGTAGAGATCCCCCAGATAGGCTGATACTCCACTCCAATCTGGACCAGGCAAGGCCTTATGCACGGATGCAGACATACACGCAACGGGTGCTACACCGTCATAAGCAACCAGATAGTAGTGCGTCGGTAAGACCACAAGTTCGCTTATACGAGCACGTAGCTGCTCAGGATAATCCGGTGCTTGGGCCAGATAGCTGGGGTCATCGAACCACGTCGCTACAAGCTTGGTCTTCAATCCAGCGATCGCTTCGACATCAGCGATAGCTGCTTCTCGAATAGTCACTGGCATGCCATCAGTTTACGACTTCACGCTCAGACATCTACCACTTGCCCAGCAAGCAGCGGCTGTGTAAAG
>JBOFIQ010000372.1:0-1823 GCA_051650245.1 Propionibacteriaceae bacterium
CCGCCGAGGCTATGGCCTACAAGGAAGAGAGGAAGGTCAGGGCCGTATTCGGCTCTCGCCCATCGCGCGACAGCGATCGCATCGGAAGCGACATCTGCCAATTCAAAAGAGCCTTGTGCCGTGGACTCATAGTGTCCGCGCTGATCGTAGGCGACGCTGGTCCAGCCTAAATCCGCCAGATCGGGCAGCATGATGGCGAAATCTTCCTTGCTGCCGGTAAACCCGTGCACGAAAATGGCAATTCCGCGTGGCTCATCAGCATGCGCCACCATGGCGGCAACCTGATTGCCATCAGCGACGTCGATACGGGTGGGCTTGAGTGCAGTAAGGAAGTCGAACATAGTTCCAGTTTAGAGAGCATGAGGGTAAAGCCAGAACCAAAATGCTGTGTGCTCCCAGATAATTCTGGGAGCACACAGCAAAGATAAGGATTAGTCGGTGGTGGGCTTGGTTACTTCCTCGCCATTGTGGAGGCGGCGACGGCTGCGGGTGCGCGGCTTGCGTGGTTCACGCGGACGCTCGACGCCTTCAGCCGGGCTCTCCTCACGACGCTCACGACCGCCAGCGCTACGGCCACCACGCTCAGTACCTGAGCTACGGCCACCGCGCCCGCCATTCCCGCCACGACGATCATCGCGGGGGGCACGCTGTTTGGGCTGTGATCCAGGAATACGGCCCTTGGTACCTTCGGGAATATCGAGATCAGTAATGAGCTGCGGGGTCGTGGAGTAGGTCTCTACCGGGTCCTCAAAGCTTAGCCCGAGAGCCTTGTTGATGGTCTTCCAGCGCACGATATCGGCCCAGTCAACCAACGTGACGGCAACACCTGAGCGACCGGCGCGACCGGTGCGTCCAATACGGTGGACGTAGGCTTTTTCATCGTCGGGGCATTCATTATTGACGACGTGCGATACACCGCTGACGTCAATGCCACGGGCTGCGACATCGGTAGCAACTAGTACCTTGAACTCACCCTTACGGAACTTCTTGAGCGCCTTCTCGCGAGAAACTTGGGATAGATCGCCATGAATGGCAGCAGAGCTAAAACCGCGATCTTCCAACTCATCGGCAAGACGCTGGCAGGCGCGCTTTGTCTTGCAGAAGATCATGGCCTTCTCGACCGTCGGTGACTGCAGCAGCTTGCCGATGATCTCTGGCTTGTCGAGGTCATGGGCTTGATAGACGAACTGTGTCGTGTCGGGGACCGTGACCTGCGCATCGGCTGCTTCTGCACGAACATTGACCGGGTGAGATAGGTAGCTGCGCGCAAGCGACATGATCTGCTTGGGCATCGTGGCAGAGAACAGCAAGGTCTGGCGATCTAGTGGAGTCTTGCTCAACAATTTTTCAACGTCAGGGAGGAACCCCATGTCGAGCATTTCATCGGCCTCATCGAGTACCGCCATGCGCACATGCGATAGATCAAGGCTGCCGCGCTGTACGAGGTCGAGAACACGGCCAGGGGTGCCAACGACGACATCGACGCCATTGTTCAGCGCCTCTAGCTGTGGTTCGTAGCCCACGCCGCCATAGACAACAAGAACTCGTGCTTTACGGATGGTGGAGGCAGTTTCTAGGTCACGGGAAACTTGCAGTGCCAACTCACGAGTGGGGAGCAAGATCAGGGCCTGGGGTTTGCCATAGTGCTCGTAGTCGTCAAACTCGTCATCGCCAGGGATGATGACGCGCTGGAGCACGCTCACACCAAAGGCGAGAGTTTTGCCGGTGCCAGTACGAGCCTGGCCGATCATGTCCGTGCCATTGATGGCAATCGGGATGGACATGGCTTGAATCGGGAATGGATGAGTAATACCCACCTGCTC
>JBOFIQ010000373.1:0-2248 GCA_051650245.1 Propionibacteriaceae bacterium
AGATCCGTGCTACTCCCCCGACGACCTTACTCGGGGCCCCCATCACCGCAATTGATCTCGCCCAGGGCGCACACGGGCTAGCCCCCACCAACGCCATTGAACTATGTGGCGAGCGAGTCCACGTCGTAGTACGGCCTTCTGGGACTGAGCCCAAGCTCAAGTGCTACATCGAGTTCCGTCAGAGCGCTGCTGAATCTGCCGATATCCCGGCAGCCCGGGAGCGGGCCGCCGTCGCTATCGCGACGCTTCGGGCTGAGCTATCTGCTGCTTTGGGACTTGACGCCTAGTCTCACCACAGCACAAGTAGGTGCCGCCCTACCCCGGAAAACTCCCAGGTAATCCGGCACGGCACGATGCCATCACCATTGGTCGGGTAGAGCACTTCGGTTTCGACGTCGATGGTGTGTCCATCGCGCTGCACAGCTAGCGCTGGCGCCCAGACCTGTTGCACCGCTGCAGCGACCCCGAGCGGTCCCACAAGTAGCTCTGAACCGGCGCTCTGCGCCAATTCCGGCGGGAGTAGGGGGAAGGTTTCGAGCTGCCCTTCTTCCAGGTATGTGGCGACGGTAGCGGCAGTGATCCCGGACCAGTCACGCGGATTCAATAACGTGACGATGAGTCCACCAGGAATAGTCTTCACCTCTGCCGAGACCGGCGCGATCACCGGATGCGAGTTGCGCTTCTTCCCTAAACCAAACATGCCATGAGGCTAACGCACCACTGCCAGAAAATAACAGTGGTGGGCATCGCATATGCAATGCCCACCACGAAGTTATCGATTTAGCCTTGTTGCGTTGGCGGCTGCCATGGCTCGACCGGTTCAGCCACCGGCTGGGGTACCGGATCGGGACGTGAGAACATCGGCGGTAGCGGCGTAGACGGAGCAAGAGCCGGAGCCTTGTTCTGCTCGGCATAGCGAGCAGCGGTATCCCGTTCTAATTCCTCAGCAGCCTTGATCGCATTGATGACTGCATCATCGGCGGCCTGATCATTAGCCCCTTGAGCAGCGATCTCAGCGAATACGTCGATCTTGTCTGGAGCTTTCCACTCACCCGTTGCTGCTGGAATAGCAGAGCCACCAGCCTGTGGCAGTCCGCCACCGGCAAGGGAACTTAGGCCCTTGAGGGCATCGTTCAATTCACTCGGCACGATCCACATCTTGTTGGAATCACCACGGGCAAGAGTCGGGAGCATCTGCAAGTATTGGTAAGCCAAGAGCCCTTGATCGGGCTGGCCTGCGTGGATTGCGTTGAAAACGGTGGTGATGGCTTGAGCTTCACCTTCGGCACGCAACATCTTGGACTGGCGATCTGCCTGTGCCCGCAAAATTGCTGCCTCCCGCTCACCTTGAGCACGCAACACGGCTGATTCCTTCTCGCCTGCGGCTGAGAGCACCTGGGACTGACGCTCACCTTCAGCAATGAGAACCGCGGCACGCTTATCGCGCTCCGCGCGAGCGCCCTTTTCCATCGCGTCACGGATCGTGGCTGGCGGCTCAACAGCACGAAGCTCAACGCGATTGACCTTGATACCCCACTTACCGGTGGCCTCATCAAGGACCGCGCGCAGCTTCTGGTTGATCTCCTCACGGCTGGTCAGCGTCTCTTCTAGATCCATACCGCCGATGATGTTACGCAGCGTCGTCATGGTGAGCTGCTCAATGGCGGCTTCAAAGTTCTGCGCCTCGTAAGCTGCGCGAACCGGATCGACGATCTGGAAGTAGATCACTGAGTCAATATTGACCGAAAGGTTATCTTCAGTGATCACTCCCTGCGGCGGGAATGGCCGTACTGCTTCACGCATATCGAGGTTGTAGCGGACCTTATCGATGATGGGAATCACCAAGTGCGGGCCTGGTTCAAGGACGCGCTTGAACTTACCCAAGCGTTCAACCAAACCCACCGACTGCTGGCGAATAACCCGAACCGACTGCACCAGCAATGTCACAACGAAGACCACTAAAACAGCAAGTGCAATAACGCTGAACTTCATAATTTCTCTCCTTAATACAACTGCTGGCGGGTCGTACTCACAATTGCGGTAACACCATCAATGGACCCCACTACGACGTCATCACCTGGTTGAATGATCTGCCCTGGTAATGCGGCTCGCGCAGACCAGATCTGCCCATCGACTTTGATCTCGCCACCATCTTTGGTGATCAGTGACGTCGCTGTCGCTGCTGAGCCAATGACATTTTCAAGCTGTGAGCGGTACCCCGGCGCATTGCGAAACTTCGCCAGCAACG
>JBOFIQ010000374.1:0-1776 GCA_051650245.1 Propionibacteriaceae bacterium
TCACATGAGGCTGTCCGGTGATGGTCAGCGTCGTGGTACCGATACCGTCAATCTTGACGCCCAATTCTTCCAAGAAGAAGCACAGATCTTGCACCATGTAGTTGGGGCTGGCATTACGGATCAGCGAAGTACCTTCATGCTGTGCTGCCGCAAGAATGGCGTTCTCCGTCGCCACGTCGCCACGCTCAATCATGGTGTATGCGACATCGCCAGCCTCAGTCTTGGTCACAGAACAGGCGTAGTAGCCGTCATGGGCTTCAGCGAGCAAGCCATAGTGACGCAGCGCTTGGAGATGAGGTTCGATGGTGCGCGAGCCGAGGTCGCAACCACCAGCGTAGGGGAGTCGGAACTCATTGAACTCTTTTGCCAATGTCGGCATACACATGAGGAAACTACGAGTACGACGGGCTGCCGCAATATCCATATTGGCCAGATCAAGAGTGTCGGGACGGCGCAACACTAGTTCGGTTTGATCATCGCTCCATGTGGCAACGACACCGATAGATTCCAAAACCTCGATGATGCGGTTGACCTCTTCGATTCGCGCAATGCCCTTGAGCGTTGTGGTGCCATGGTTGAGCAGCGTGGCACACAGAACTGCAACTGAGCCGTTCTTTGACGTGCGGGTATCGATAGCACCGCTTAGTTTGAGCCCACCTTGAATCCGCAGATTGGGGGAATCGACGCTTGACGTCGACAGCAGCGGATGATCGATAGCGCGCGCAATACGATTGACCATCTCGATGGAGAGGTTCTGCCCACCAGCTTCCATGCGGTTTACCGCCGACTGGCTCGTGCCGATCAGTTCTGCCAACTGAGCTTGGGTTAAACCACGTTGCTTACGAGCGGCGCGGATGTTGTTACCAAGGGCCTGCGGCGAGAGATCACTCATACCCACGAGCATAACTCATGGATGATATAAAAACGATGATATGCCGCCATGTGATGCCTGTCACAGATTTTTACCAGCACCATGGGCAAGTGGGAATAGACTGCCGTGTATGAGTTCTCATTTTGACGTCGTTGTTCTTGGCGCTGGCCCCGGTGGCTACGTCGCTGCTATCCGAGCTGCCCAGCTGGGCAAGTCTGTGGCCATCGTTGAGAAGGAGTATTGGGGCGGTGTCTGCCTCAATGTTGGCTGCATCCCCACCAAGTCACTCCTGCGCAATGCTGAGGTCGTCAACTTGGTGACGAAAGAAGCCGATACCTTCGGCCTGAGCGGAACGGTGACTGCCGATTATGGCAAGGCGTTCACGCGCTCACGTTCGGTCTCAGACCGCATGGTCAAGGGCATCCACTTCCTCATGAAGAAGAACAAGATTCAGGAGTTCTCTGGCTGGGGCACATTCGTCAACGCCTCGACGATCTCCGTTGCCGCCGCTGATGGCTCCACCCAGGAGCTCACCTTCGGCGCGTGCATCATCGCTGCTGGCGCTACCACCAAGCTCCTCCCGGGTACATCGGTCAGCACGAATGTTGTGACGTACAAGGAACAAATCCTGGCCGATCAGCTTCCCAAGAGCATCATCATCGGTGGCTCAGGCGCCATCGGCACCGAGTTTGCTTATGTGCTTAATTCCTACGGCGTTGAGGTCACCATCGTCGAGTTCCTTGACCGTCAGGTCCCAGCCGAAGATAAGGACATCTCGGCAGAGCTGACGAAGGCGTACAAGAAGCTCGGTATCACCGTGCTCACATCGACCGCAGTTAAGGCCGTCGAAGATACCGGCACCGGCGTGCGTGTCACCGTTGCACCAGCGCAAGGCGGCGAAGAGA
>JBOFIQ010000375.1:0-1882 GCA_051650245.1 Propionibacteriaceae bacterium
ATCCGCTCTTTGAATATGCAGTGGTCTTAGGCGACAACCGTCCTTACCTCACGTTACTGGTGCAGCCGTCGATGCAGGTCATTGAAGACCTCGCGAAAGCGGCTCATATCCAGTTCAAGAATATCGAGGAGTTGCTGGAAAATCAGCAGATCATTGATGAGGTTAAGCACCGAGTAGCGCAGGCAACGGCAAAATTGCCAAGTTTTGAGCAGATCCGTGATCTTCGTTTTATCAAGGGGATTCACCGCGATGAGTCATTGGTGACGCCAACACTGAAGGTGAAGCGCAAAGCAGTGGCACACAAGTTCGCTGCGCTCGTTGATGATATGTACACCAAGGTTCGCCCAGTTAAGGAGAAGCACTAGATGACCACGATGCATCTTACGCAGCGCTTTATTGACGTTGCCCAGCGCTACCCCGACAGAATCGCTACCCGCGTGGAGGCGAAAAATGGCTGGAAGACGATGACCTATCGGGAACTGTTCACGATAGGTCGCAACGCCGCATCCCGACTGATTGATCACGGAGTGGCTCACGGTGATCGTGTGGCAATTTGGGCCTCGAACAGCCCGGAGTGGACCCAGGCCGACATCGCCTGCCTCATCGCTGGCGCGCCGTCGGTCCCGCTTTATCACATGAGCACGACTGATCAGGTCCAGGAGATCTTCATTGATGCTGGGGTCAAGATCGCCATCGTCGGTAGCCAGCGTGAATATGACGAAGTGGCCAAGATCGCCTCGTCGGTGCCGAGCCTAGAACGGATCATCGCATTCGACACTGTTGTTGCTGGGGCAGTTCCGGTGGAGCAATGGTCGGATTATTGTGCGAAGTCAGAGAACTCCGGTGAGGTGAATCGACGTCTCGTTGATGCTGACCCTGAGGATGTTGCCACCATCATCTACACCTCGGGTACGACGGGTACGCCTAAGGGTGTCGTGCTTCAGCACAAGGCTTTTTGCACCGAAATCGATGCTTTGGATGCACTACTGACGATTGGGCCTGAGGACCATTCGCTGTGCTTCTTGCCGCTGTCACATGCACTAGAGCGTGGCTGGACATATGTCGTGCTGTCACATGGCTGCATGAATACCTACTGCATGAACCCCCGCGATATTGCCGACATGCTGGTTAAGGTTCAGCCAACCCTTTTCGCCTGCGTGCCCCGGCTCTACGAAAAGGTTTTTCAGACGGCGAAGGCCAAAGCGGCGGCAGATCACAATAAGGCCCGGATTCTCAAGTGGTCGCTTAAGGTGGGAACCGCTTGCCAGAATGCGTATGTGCGCGGCAAGAAGCCGTCGCTCTTGCGCCAAGCACAACTGCCACTGGCAGACATTCTCGTGTTGCGTAGCATTCGGCGCGCTATCGGTGGGCGTAAGTCAGTCATCGCCGCAGGTGGTGCCCCGCTGCGCAAAGAAATCTTGGAGTTCTTCTCGGCCGCTGGCATCCTCATTTTGGAGGGTTACGGCATGACGGAAGCTGCTCCGCTGATGTCGTTCAACGAACCTGACGCCTTCCGTTTTGGAACAGTAGGCCGAGCTATGCCCGGTGGTGAGTTCGCTATTGCTCCCGACGGGGAAATCTTGTACCGGGGCGGCAATGTCATGCAGGGCTACTGGAATAATCCTGAAGGCACTGCGGAGACGCTGATCGACGGCTGGTTGCACACTGGCGACATCGGCACGCTGGATAAGGACGGCTTCCTCACCATCACTGATCGCAAGAAAGACTTGCTCGTAACCTCGGGCGGTAAGAACATCGCGCCGCAGCCCATTGAGGGAATGATCATGGCTGACCCGCTCTTTGAGAACGTCGTTGCCATTGGTGATAACCGCCCATTCGTCACGTTGCTTGTTGATCCGTCGATGGACAACTTGGAGGCATT